>JBQTJD010000220.1:0-9083 GCA_052387475.1 Anaerolineales bacterium
GCGTTGCATCTCCGTTTTGAAGTAGCGGGCGTTGTCCCACAGCCTATCCACCAACTCGGTTGAGCTTTCAAGCAGGTCGAGCGCGGCAAGGCAGGCGGCCACATCGGGCGCCGTCATCGCAGACGAAAACAGAAACGGGCGCGCGCGCTGCTTGAGCCACTCGATGACGGCCGGCTTGCCCGCCACGATGCCTCCGACGACGCCAAACGCCTTCGAGAGTGTACCGATTTCCAAATCCACTTTGCCATGCAGCTGAAAGTGATCGACGATGCCGCGCCCGCCGTGGCCGAGCACGCCCTCGCCGTGCGCGTCATCTACCATCAGCGGGATGTCGGCGTCGGCGGCTACCGTGTAAATCTCCGGCAGCGGGGCGATGTCGCCATCCATGCTGAACACGCCGTCGGTGATGATGAGCGCTTTCTTGTATTTGGCGCGCTCGGCGGCAATCACTTCTTTGAGATTAGAAACGGAGTTGTGATCATAGGCTACGATCTTCGCGCCGCTGAGGCGGCAGCCGTCAATGATGCTGGCGTGGTTGAGCCGGTCGGAGAAGATGACATCATCCTTGCCCACCATGGCCGGGATGGCGGCGATGTTGGCGTTGAAGCCGGATTGAAATGTGAGGGCGGCCTCGACGCCTTTGAAGGCCGCGAGCCGCCGCTCCAACTCGGTGTGCAAACTCATCGTGCCCGCAATCGAGCGCACCGCCGCCGGGCCGAGGCCGTACTGCTCCATCGCCGAGCGCGCGGCTTGCAACAAATTCGGGTGATTGGCGAGGCCGAGGTAATTGTTCGAGCAAAAGTTGAGCACGCGCTTGCCATCCACCACAATCCACGCCCCCTGCGGCGACTCGATGGTGCGGATGGTGTTGTACAAGCCCTGCTCTTTGAGGGAGACGAGTTCGGTGGTGATCCAGTCGAGCGTTGCCATGTGGGAGTTGGGAAGAAGAGAAATGTGGAACGGATGAATGAACCAGCTCTCACGTTCTTTTTCTCTGTTCCAATGGGTTGATCGGCTTCGCCATTATACCTGTGCTATCCGTTGGACTGGGGCTGCTTCCGAATTAATCTTAAAAGCGGATCGGCTTGTCCGATCCGCTTTTCGGCCTCATGGAAACTGGTACGCTTGTCGCAGTTTAGGCGAATGCCAGATTCAAGTCCATCAAGCCGATGATGACCATCATCACGCCGAAGGCCAACAGAAAGAGCGACTCGCGCCGGGCGATGGCAGTTTCATCGCCCCACTGCCGGCTGGGATGCAGACGGCTGAGCAGGAACAACACCGCCGAGGTTGGCCGCGCGCCGGACGCGGGCTTGAGACCGCGAAAGCCGGCTTCCGCAATCAGGCAGCCGACGAACATGATCAGCGCAAAAGGGAAGATCGTGGTGACGAGTGAAAACATAGGTACCTCCAACGAGTGGCATTCGATCGCTTTCAGGAAAGATGCACATACCATGCCACTCTCTGAAGCTCTCGCGCGCCGAAAGATAATAGACCGCTACCCTCTTGGCGGCGACGTATTTTTAGCCCGTTCTGGTACGAACAAGCCCATCACGAGCACAACTGCTGGCAGCCACGTAATTAATTGCATCGTGAACGGCAGCCCGAAGTAGTCGGCGACGTTACCAAGCAACGCCACGCCGATGCCCATCGCGCCGTAGGCCGTGCCGAGCGAAAGGCCGCTGGCGAGGCCGATGTTACGCGGCCATGCTTCCTGCATCATGATGACCGACAATGTCCACGGCGCGGAGAGCACCACACCCGAGAGCGCCAGGGCCACGATCTGCACCAGGCCGGTGGTATGGGCGAACGTGTACAGCCCGACGAGCGAGAGCGCCATCGTCGCCACGATGACCGCGCGCCGCCCGAGGCGGTCGGCCAGCGGCCCGCTGAAGAGTGTGCCGACGGTGCCGGAGATGGCGAGCACACTGAGCAGTTGCGCCACCTCGGCTTGGCTCAGCCCGCTGTATTCGGTGAAGTACAGCGGCACGAACGTTTGCAGACCGCCACTCACCGAGAGCCGCACGGCGATGAAGAGCAACAGAAACGCCACGAGGCCCAGGGTCTGGCGACGCGAGACCGGCGGCTCACCGGCCCGCGCCACGCCGCCCGCCCTGGCCGATTGCCACGGCGCGTACTGCTGCCACTGCATCCACACCGCCAGCACGCCGAGCACGATGGGGACGAACATCCACACTGCGCCGCGCGGGCCTAATCGCTCGAGCAACAGCGCGGCGACCAGCGGGCCAAAAGAAAAGCCGAGGTTGCCGGCGAAGAAAAAGATCGACGAGCCGGTGGCCGTTTGCTCACCGCTTACCGCACGCGTGGCCGAGAGCGCCTCGGGGTGAAAGGCCGCCGAGCCGAGGCCGCTGAGGATGACGGCGGTGATAACGAGGGCATAGCTCGGCATGAATAGCACGCTCGCCATCGCCACGCCGCAGACTGCACAGCCCAGCGGCACTAGCCAGCGCGCTTTGCGATAATCGCCGAGGATGCCGAACAGCGGTTGCGCGATCGCGATGACAATGTTGTTGGCGCTGATGACGGCAGCGGCGGAGGCGTAGGTGAGGTTGAACGTTGCCAGCAGCGGGGGCAGCAGCACGGCGAGCGAACTGGTCTGCATGTCCACTGCCGTGTGCGCGAGGAAGATCGCGCCGAGGCCCATTTTTTGCAGGCCCAATTTGGGGGCTGAGATGGCGTTAGTGTCGTGAACGGCAGAGGTCGTCATACCAGCAATACAACAAAAAAGGAAAGCAGGGAACTGAGGGAAAAAGCGCGTTCCCTACTTCCTTTTCTAGTAGCGAATAGTGGGGCTATTATACTTCGTCCAGGCCGACAGCTTGTAGGAATTGTCTGACAGACGCCATGTTCTCTGCCCAAGAGGGGTGGCGCTCGTAACGCGTCCTTGCGGCGAGACTCATTCTCCTCAATAGACCCCGGTCGTCAAGGAGGGGTTGGATGGCATCCGCGAGCGCGGTGGGATCTTCGGGCGGCACGAGGTAACCATCGACGCCGTGCGTGATGATCTCGCCCGCCGCGCCCGCCGTCGAGGCGATGACGGGCAAGCCGTACGCCATCGCCTCGAGATATACAATCCCAAAGCCCTCGTATGACGACGGCACAGCGAGCACATCATGGATTTCGAGTTGTGAACGCACGTCGGCGTCGCTCAATTGTCCGAGCAATCGAAGACCTTCGGGGTTGTGCAAAGCGAAGCTTTGCCTGAAACCCCGCAGGTCTTGCCGGATGCGCCGCACATACGCCGGATCAACATCGAGATTCCCGACCACCGTGAGTTGCCATTCGCCCCGATACTTTGCATCGGCCTGCACCCGTGCGAGAGCGGCGAGCAGCGTGTGCAACCCTTTGCGTGGGATGACGTTGCCGAGGAACAGCAGCCGCAACGGGCCGGGCGTCGCTTCGCTTAGAGCCGCGCGGGCTTCGATGTGCGCGGTCGTGAGGGAAGGTTGTATGTGGTCAGCGGCGGGATGGGCGACGACGAAAGGCGGCCCCCATCCCCCAGCCCCTTCCCCCGTCGCGGAAAAGCGCGCGACAGGAGAAGAGGAGTCAGTCCCCTCTCTTGCGACGCCGTTATAAGCGAAGCAACGGCGTCCCGGGGGAGGGATAGGGAGGGGGCCGCGCACGGCTTCTACTTCTCTTCGCGTCGTATCGCTATTGAACACAAAACCATCCACGCTCCGCAGATATGCGCGTTCAACCAAACGATACAGCGCGTTCTGCCAGGCTGGGCGCAGTTCGCTACAACGCAAGTGATGGACGATGGAGACGATGGGATAACGAACACGCACGCGATCCTGCGCCCTGAGCCAGTGATTGAGCAGAAAGAGCGAAGGATGATTCAGTTCATCCTGTAACAACACATCCCAGCGGCCATTGAGCAAATGCCGCCGGAGCGACGGGGAAAAGTTGTCGGTGAGGTGGCTGATGTAGTTGCGCCACGGCAGCGAAACGATCTCGACCTCATCGCCCAACGCGCGCAAATGGTGAACGAGTTGCCGGTCGTAGAGGTAACCGCCGGAGAGTGTATCGAGGCTGCCGTAGATGAGGAAGCCGACGCGCATAAACAGAAGACAGAAAGCGGAAAGCAGCAGGCGGACTGCCTACTGCCCGCCACCGACCGCCTTCCGAAATGACGCCCATGCAATCTCGTTCTCCCACAATTTCACGGTGACGGCAGTTAGCGTTGCGGCGTTGATGCGCTCGGCCAGAGTGATGGCGAGGATGCGGCTAAAGCGCTCAATGCTGGGGTTGAGGCCGGCGAACTCGGGCAGATCGTTGAGGGTTTGATCGCGATAGTGTGCGACCAGCGCGTCGAGGTGGTGCTCAATCTCCACGATGTCCACCAGGTAGCCATGCCGGTCAAGCGCGTCGCCCTCGAGCTGCAGTTCGACCACGTAGTGATGCGAGTGCTTGAAGTTTTCCGCGCCCCAATCCCCACCGATGAGAAAATGCTGCGCGACGAAATCACGTTTGACGGCCACAGTGTAGGTCATCGTTTCTCCCAGGTCAAAGCGTGATACTCCGTCCAGCGCTCGCGAATGCACTTCTGCAACGCGGTGCTACCGCGCAAACTACCCCAGTACACACCACGTAGCAGCGGCAGTCGCAATAGTGCGTCGCCTAAAGTGATGAGGAGTGGATTGACCGGGCGCAGGTACGGTGTGAGGTCGCGGTCTTCGATGAGCCGAAATCCGAACGCAGCGGCCAACGTGTGAGCGGCGGACACGGTCTCCAAATTCTGCACGTGCCATCCGGCGCGGAACAGCGCCAGCCAACGAGCGGCGGCGCGAAGCGTCGATGGAGAAGCGCCATCGCGCTTCGGAACTACTGTTCCGCTCTCTCCCGCCAATGAAGTTGGCGCGGCGTCGGGATGTGGCATGCCGAGAAAATCATCACACACAACCAAGCGCCCGCCGGGGGCGAGCACGCGCGCGGCCTCGCGGAAGAACTGTGCCGGTTCCTCGGCGTGGATGAACGACTCAACTGCATATGCGCCCGCGAATGGACCAGGCTCAGGCAGGTGCAGCATATTGCCGTGCATGAACTTGCACTGCTCGGCGAGGCCTAATCGCGCCGCGCGGTCGCGCGCCATCTGCGCCTGAACGGCACTGAGCGTGACGCTGGTGACTTTCACCGCGAGCCGTTGCGCCAGCCAGGTGGCCGTGCCGCCCACACCGCAACCGAGGTCAAGCACACGCGCCTGTGCAGCGAGCGCCGGCCGCATCGTTTCTAAAACAAGTCGATTGAGATACTCGAACGACTCAATTTCAGTGTGCACACCCGGCGCCCAAATCTGGCGATGAATGGCGGCGACGCGAAAGCCGCTCCCGCCGACGCGCAGAAACGGCGCGGTGTTGCGGTCGTAATATTCGGCAACGGAAGTGGCGCGCTCAGTCATATGTGAAGACCACTTGCAAACATTCCGCCGGCGATTGATCGATGAGCTGATAGGCGCGCGCCGCTTCGGCCAGTGAAAAACGATGGGTAATTAATCGCGCCGGTTGTATCTCTGCCAGCAAACGCCAGGCGACGGCCAGCCGGCGTGTCTTTGTCCAACGCGCCAGCAGTTCAGGTGTCAGCGTGCTCACCTGGCTCGCAATCAACCGGATGCGCGAGCGGTGAAACCTCCCGCCGAGATCCACCGCATGCCGTTTCTCGCCGTACCAAGAGCCGATGACGATGCGCCCGCCGAAGCCCGTCGCCGCAATCGCAGCATCAAGCGTGGCCGGCGAACCGGTAAGCTCGTAACACAGGTCTGCGTCCAGAGCGCGAATGTGCTCGCCGTCATCGGAGTCGGCGGCTGTGTGTGCGCCGAGGCGGAGTGACCACTCGCGGCGCAGCGGGAAGCAATCGAACGCGCTCAGGGCGGCCAGCGGCAGGCGCGCTAGCAACGCCGTGGTGAGCAGACCGACCACACCCTGCCCGAACACCGCCATGCGCTCGCCGACGAGCGGCGCGCCGTCGAGCATGAAGTTGACGGCTGTTTCCATGTTGGGCAGAAAGATGGCAGTCTCAGGTTCAATTCCCTCGGGCAAGGGATGCAGGTCGCTCAGCGGCGCGGTGAAGGCGCTGACATGCGGTTGAAAACTAAATACGAGTCGATCCTGCCACTGCGCCTCCACGCCCGCGCCCAGCTCCACGACGCGGCCCACGACGGAATAGCCATAGCGCAATGGATAGGCCAGCGTACCCGCCAATGCGCCGATGGTCTCGTCTACCGCCATCGCGTGCGGAAACTCGTCGCGATAGATCAACATCTCGGTGCCGGGGCTGATGGCCGAGCACAGCGTCTGCACGCGCACTTCACCGGCGCGCGGCGCGGCGAGTTTTTCCTCGCGCACTTCTACCTGTTGCGGGGCAGTGAACCAAAGGGAATAACGTTTCATCGGCGCGACGATGGACAAACGACGAAAGTAAAGACGGTTACTTTCGTCGTTTGTCCATCGTCATTCGTCCAATCTCCCTTCCACAATCACATCATTGCCCAATACGCGGTACTGCACGTTGCGCAGCGATACATCCATTCTTTCGGTGATAGCGCGCACGCCGCCGATGAAGCGCGGAGCAAGGGTGAGGTTGATGCGTTCAGCCAGCCGCTGGGCGAGGAAGGCGGTGATGACGCGCGCGCCGCCCTCCACCATCAACGAACGCATGCCTTGCGCGCCGAGTTCGTCGAGCAGCGCGGGCAACGCGACGTGGCCGGCCTCATCCGCTGGTAAACGCATAATGTGTGCGCCAGCGGCCTCCAGCGCGGATTGTCGTTCGCCCGGCGCGGCGTTCGTTGTCGCAATCCAAAGCGGATGTGTGGGGTGGCGCAGCAGGCGCGCGGTCAGCGGCAGGCGTAATTGACTATCGAGCACAATAGGCTGGGGATGGGGACCTGCGGCGTGACGGACGGTGAGTTGTGGATCATCGGCCAGTACCGTACCCAGGCCGACGAGGATGGCAGCGTGCGCAGCGCGAAGGTGGTGCGTGTACGCGAGCGACTCAGGCCCGCTGAGCGCAAGCGGTTGGCCGCGTTCCGCCGTCAGGCTGCCATCGAGGCTTTGAGCAAAGGTGACGGTGACCGAGGGGCGAGGCATCCTACGCGCCGGACCCGTTGGGCGGCAGGGTGAGCAAGTGGCGCATCTTCTCGACTTTGGTGCGGAGATAGTGCGCGTTCTCGCGGGTGATGCTCGGCTCAAGCGGCACCCGGTCGGTGACGGTGACGCCCAACGCGCGCAGGCTCTCGATTTTGTTGGGGTTGTTGGTGATGAGTTGGATCGAGGGCACGTCCCAATCTTTGAGGATACGGGCGGCGACCGTGTAATCGCGCTCATCGGCCTGATGGCCGAGGATGAGGTTGGCATCGACGGTGTCATAGCCCTCATCCTGCAAGTTGTAAGCGCGCAGCTTGTTGAGCAGACCGATGCCGCGTCCCTCCTGCCGCAGATAAATCAGCATGCCATACCCGGCCTCGGCGATGAGGCTTAGAGACTGATGCAGTTGCTCGCCACAATCACAGCGTTGCGACCCGAGCACATCGCCGGTGAAGCACTCGGAATGGACGCGGACCAACAGACCGGCCCGGCCACGCACTTCGCCGGTGATAAGGGTCAGATGCTCTTTATCATCTTGATTGTTGTGATACAGGCACAGTTGAAACTCCCCTTCGGCAGTGGGGATGCGGGCTACGGCCATCTGTTCAATCTGCAAGCCGGTCATGAGCGGTTCACTGGAGCGCAGACCTATGCCTCCGCCGCCCGCAGATGCAGGAAGAGCGCAACCAGCAACACGACTTCGATTAATTTCGTGACGATGCCGAGCGTATCGGTAAAGGCATTGCCGCCCTGTATGACGAAGTAAGCGATGAGGGTGACGGCAGTGAAGGCCATGTAGGCGTAGTGCAGAAGTGTTTCACGCCCGGCCAGAAACGGCAGCTTCACAAAGAATAGCAACGCCAGCAGGCTCAGAAAGCCAAGACCGTTGAGCGTAAAAGCCGGGTCAATGGTCAATTGACCGTTGGCCTGGGTAAGCCGCATGTTGAGCAAAACTAAGTGAATAAAAGCGGTGGCGACCGTGGTGAGAATAATCACCAGTCGCAGAGTCGAACGGCTCATACAATGCTTCTCCTCGGTATAGGCTTGTGGTCGGCTCGGGCGCCGATGGCTTGCATTCGATTCTATCATCCAATGCGTGAGAAGGGGGTGAGCGCGCTTAAGGAGCGGCGCTTAAAGAGCGGCGTTCAAAACACTTGCGCCGCAGGCACTGCGGCGCAAACGCTTACCCGAGGTTGGTCTTGGGCATCCCGGCGGGCACGCCCTCCGGCCCGCCCCGGTCAATCTCCCACGGAAAGACGATGTAGGCGTCGGTGAAGGCGGCGTAATAGGTTGGCAAGCTCTTCGTAAAGAGTGAACGTTTAGGGTTGTAATGCAGCACACACAGCTCCGGCGTGCCGCCCGCCGCTTCCACTCGATTCTTTACCGCAGTGATGGTGCGCCCGCTGCCCCAGACATCGTCCACCACCAGCACGCGCCGGTCGCGCAGCAGGGACTCATCGGGGAATTGCAGAAAGTTAGGCCAGGCCATGAGCTTGGAGGCCGCGCCAGCTTGTGTCTCGCCGGGAAAATCCACCGCCGCGATGAGCACGGTCTTAATGTCCAGCGCCTCACACAACATGCCGCCCGGCACCAGGCCGCCGCGCGTGATCATCAGCATGGCGTCGAAATTGCCATGGAACTGCGGCAGCAAAGCGTCGATGAGCCGGTCCACTTCGGTCCAACTGAGAATCTCTTGTCGCATCATAGCGCGGGCCTTTCACGTGCGCGGGGCAGTGGCGCGATGATAGCATCGCGTGTGCCGGGGTGCAACAGCTATTCGGCTGACTGCCCGACAAGCACAAACGGCTTCCCGCTGACATGCGTGAGGAAGACGATGCGGCTCGCCTTGCCGGAGAGCTTCAGCTTGTGGATGAGTTCTTCCGGCGCGAGCGGCGAGCCGCGCTTCTTCACCGTCACATTCCCAACCTCCCGCGCGCGCAGATACTCGCGCAAACGCTTCAACTGAAACGGAAACGCATCTTC
>JBQTJD010000221.1:0-1975 GCA_052387475.1 Anaerolineales bacterium
TGGCCGTTCTATCCTCCGTTTGAGGTGAAGTACATCAAACGCAAGGCGGAGCATGGGGTCAATGCGCAGTACATCATGACCTCCAATCACATGGGCACCCACCTCGATGCGCCGCGCCACTTCGTGACCAAGGGCAAGACCATTGATCAGTTGCCCATCGAGTGGCTGTGGGGGCCTGGCGTGATTGTGGATTTGAGCGACATGCTCGACGACCTCGACATGTTTACGCCGAAGGACATTGAAGATCGTGTGGAAGTGCGCGAAGGCGATATCCTCTTCATCCACACCGGCTGGCACAAGTATTCATTCCTCAGCCCCGACGCCGACGAGGAGCGCTACATCCATCGTCACCCCGGGCCGCATTACAGCCTCTGCGATTGGTTGATCAACAAAAAGATTCACGTCTGGGGCGTGGATATGATCTCGACCGACCACCCGATGAACCTGCCCATCGGCCGCTTTCTTGGCAAGGGCGGGCTGGAGCACTGGCAGAAGGTGCGGGCCAGGACCGAAGCCAAATTCGGCGCAGAGAATATGGATACGCTCTTCCCGCCGGAAGCGTATCAGCTTACGCACAACGCGCTGTTCCCGCACGACTGTGTGCACGTGGAGAACATGGGCGGTGATATCGGCCGCAAAGAGTTGCACAACTGCCGCCTCACCCTCGGCGCGTTCCCGTGGAAGTTCGCCGGTGGCGAGGCCGCTTTCTGCCGCGCGGTGGCGTGGTTGGATGAGTCATAAAACCAGTGCGAAAGCTAATGGTGAAGCGTGAAACGTGACTACTCGTACGTGATGGCATTTGAGGGTGTTCGGACCCTTACGTTTCACGCCTCACGTTTCACGAATTCCATAATCCTATGACGACGCGTTATTTCGGCTCACCGATCAAACGCAACGAAGACCCCAAGCTGCTCACCGGGCAAGCGTTGTTTGTGGATGATGTGGAGTTGCCGGGGATGTTGCACGCGACGTTCCTGCGCAGCCCGTACGCGCACGCCCGCATTGTACGGATTGATGTAATACGCGCGCGGGCTATGCCCGGCGTGCACGCAGTGTACATCGCCGCCGACCTCGGCGATTACTGGAAGCCGGGGCCGCTGCTCGTCTCGCCGCCGCCGGTGGAGGGCGCCATCTTCAACGAACGCACGCAGGTGCCGTTGGCGAAAGACAAAGTGAAACACGTTGGTGAGCCGGTGGCCCTCATCATCGCCGAGAGCCGGTACATTGCCGAAGACGCGGCGAACGAGATTGAAGTGGAATACGAGCCGCTGCCCGCCGTGGTGGACATTGAAAAGGCGCTTGACCCCGCGACCGCCCTCATCCACGATGACCTTGACACCAACCTCGCCGCGCACGTCGTTCAGCGCAAGGGCACTTACGAGAATGCGAAAGCGCAGGCTGATCTCGTCATTCGACGGCGCTTTCACTACGATCACGGAGCCTCAGCCCCGATGGAGACGCGCGGGGTGGTGGCGAAATGGGATGCGCGCGCGGGCAAGCTCGAAGTGTGGGACACGACGCAGGCGCCGGTCGTCATCCGCAACGGGCTGGCTGGCATGCTCGACCTGAATGAGAAGCAAGTCCGCGTCATCGCGCCCTTCATCGGCGGTGGCTTTGGGCCGAAGATCATGATGTTTTATCCCGAAGAGGTGCTGGTGCCATGGGCGGCGATGCGGCTCAATCGGCCGGTGAAGTGGATCGAGGATCGCAGCGAACACTTCTTCGCGACAACGCAGGAGCGCAATCAAGTACACGACGCCGAGATGGCGCTGACGAAGGATGGGCGCATCCTCGGCATTCACGATGTGTTCGTACACGACGCCGGGGCTTACGTGCCGTATGGCCTGACCGTGCCGCTCAATAGCCAATGCACGTTGCTCGGCGTGTACGACGTGCCGCACTACTACAGCGAGTTCAAGGCCGTCTTCACCAACAAGACAATTGTGACGCCCTATCGCGGCGCGGGGCGGCAGCA
>JBQTJD010000222.1:0-1554 GCA_052387475.1 Anaerolineales bacterium
GTGGCCATCGGCTGGGTGTTGGGCGCGAGGGCATCGTCGGCTTCGTCACGGCCACCGGCCAACCGCGCCTCGCCCTCAACGTCGGCGAAGACGCCATCCACTTCCACAACCCCGATCTGCCCGACACGCAAAGCGAGATGGCCCTGCCACTACGCGCCCGCAACACCATCATCGGCGCGCTGGATGTGCAGTCGGTGCAACTTAACGCCTTTACCGATGACGACATCGCCGCGTTGCAAATCCTCGCCGACCAGTTGGCCGTGGCCATTGATAACGCGCGCCTGTTCGAGGAAGCGGAGCGCAATTTGGAGGAACTGCGATCGCTGCAACGGCAAGCGCGGCTCGAACCAACGGCGCCGGGGGCCGCCGTGCCGCTGGCCTATCGCTACGACGGCGTCAACACCGCCCCACTCCCCCCCGAAGACGTGACGCCCGAACCCGGCGCGCTGGCCGTCCCCATTCGCCTCGGCGAGGACACGCTTGGCGTGCTGCAACTCAAACGCGCGACGGCCGAGTGGTCGGAGAATGATCGGCAGTTAGTGAACGCCATCGCCGAGCGCATGGGCCTGGCGTTGGAAAATGCGCGCCTGTTCTTCGACGCGCGCTCCAACGCGCAACGCATGGCGTCACTGTCCGAGGCCACGCTCGACCTCACCGGCCCACAGTTCAGCCGCGACGAATTGCTGGCCGTCATCGCGCGGCGGGCGCGGCAACTGTTGCGCGCGGATAGCGCCGATTTGTGGCTACCCACTGAGGACGGCGAAGCGATTGAGTTGACGGCTACTGCCCCCGCCATCGGTTTATCCATCGTCGGCCACCGGCTCAAAAGGGATGAGGGCCTCGCCGGGCGGGTGTTCGCCCTTGGACAGGCGATGCAGTTGGACGATTACCAGACCTCGCCTGGCCAAATGACGGCGCTGGCCGTGCCGATGATGTGGCAGAACGAAATCCTCGGCGTGCTGGTGGCCAACCGCTTGCAGCCCGATTGGCGCTACACGGCTCAGGATGAGACCGTGGCGCGCTTGTTCGCCAGCGCGGCCGCTTCCGCGCTCTCGAACACCCGCCTGCTGGATGAGACCCGCCGCCAGTTGGAAGAATTGGAAATCATCAATCGCGTCGGTACGGTGCTAGCCTCCGAAGTAGATCTGTACACTATCCTGCGGCAAGTGGGCGATGCCTTGCTCGAAATTTTTGGCGTGCAGACCGGCTACATCGCGCTGTACGACAGCCGCACCAATCTCATCGAGTTTCCGTACTTCATGGAAAACGGCTTGCCTGCGCCCACCGCTGCGGTGCCGCTCGGGCGCGGTCTCACCTCGCACGTCATCCAAACGCGCCAGCCATTGCTGTTGGGGCACAACGCCATCGAACGAGGCCGCGAACTGGGCGCGTACACCATCGGTGACCCGCCGCTGTCGTACCTCGGCGTGCCCATCATCGTCGGCAACGACGTCATCGGCATCCTCAACGTGCAAAGCATTTCGCAAGAGGGTCTATTCGATGAAAGCGATGTGCGGTTGATGACGATCATCGCCGCCAACCTGGGCGTGGCGA
>JBQTJD010000223.1:0-2807 GCA_052387475.1 Anaerolineales bacterium
TGGCTCCTCCGCCCGCCCGGCGGTGAGGCGCGCGGCGCGGTGGGTGACACGCTCAGCCTCATCCCATTGAATGGCGACGCGGAAGGTGTGACGACTCGCGGCTTGCAGTATTCATTGCGCGGCGAGACGCTGGCTGCCGGCCCGGCGCGCGGCGTGAGCAATGTGCTCACCGAGACCACCGCGCGGGTGGAGGTGCGAGCCGGAATGCTGCTGGCGGTGCTGACGAAAGGAGAAACGGAATGACGATTCTCGATCCACGACGAATTGTAAACGTGGCTGTGCAAGTGCTGCCGCTGACCGAGGACACCTATCCGATTGTTGACCGCGCCATCGCGGCGATTGCGGCCAGCGGTGTGAAACACGAAGTCAATGCGATGGAAACCGTGATGGAAGGCCCGCTCGATGCGCTGCTGGCCGCGGCCCGCGCCGCACAGCGGCGAGAGAGAACGCGCAACATTAGGTGCGACGCTTCGCGGCGGAACTACTGTTCCGCTTTCTCCAGCGCAAGCTCTGCTTGCGCCAAAGCCGCGCACCTGGCCTGCTTCCAGGCCAGGGCGCAGCGCGTGGTGACCATTGTCAAAATCGGCGACAGCGTTGGTGGCACGACGATTGAAGAGAAAACGGCCAAGTACCGAGAGTGATTCTTGAACCGCAAAGAGCGCAAAGAATTATTTCTTCCTTTGCGCTCTTTGCGGTAAATAACGATGGCTTCACAACCGCGCTGGCTTCGAGAGACCATTCCGCCGCTGCTACTCATCGCGCTGATGGTGCTGATCTGGCAGCTCGCTGCGACGCGCAGCGGGCTGCCGGCCTTCATCCTGCCCTCGCCCGCGCAAGTGATGCAGGCCGGCTGGGAGACGCGGGCGCTGCTCGGCGCCGCCATCGGCACCACGTTGCTCGAAACGGCATTCGGCCTGGCGGTGGCGCTGGTGCTGGGCGTGGCGATTGCGGCGGCGATGGATTTGTCGGCGTTTGTGCGGCGCGCGCTGTACCCGCTGCTCGTCGTTTCGCAGACCGTGCAGATATTGGCCATCGCCCCGCTGCTCATCATCTGGTTTGGCTTCGGGCTGCTGCCAAAAGTCATCATCGTCGTGCTGATCTGTTTTTTTCCGCTAGCCGTTAGCACGGCGGATGGGCTGGCCTCGGCAGACCCGGATTTGATCGCGCTGCTGCGGGCGCTGGGGGCAAAGCGCGGACAAATCTGGCGGATGGTACGCGCGCCCGCCGCGCTGCCCGCGTTCTTCTCCGGTCTGCGCGTGGCGGTGACGTACAGCGTCGTCGGCGCGACCATCGGCGAGTGGGTGGGCGGCACCGAGGGGCTGGGCCTGTACATGCTGCGCTCGAAAAATGCGCTGGCCACCGATCAGGTCTTCGTCGCCATCGTCATCACCTCGGCGCTGAGCATTGTGCTGTACGCGCTGGTGTATGCCATCGAACGCGCTACGTTGCCATGGTATCACTCGGCGCAGCGCGGGCAGCAATGGGATGAGAGCGGCATTTATTGACTCGGAATCGAATTGCGCGAAAGAAAACCATTCGCGCCAATTTGCGAAATTCGATGCCAAGCTGTTGGAGGTCGTTATGAAGAAAAGATTGATTGCGATGACGCTGAGCCTTGCCCTCACGTTGGCCGCGTGTGCGCCAGCAACGCCGAACAAAGTGACGTTGATGCTCGACTGGGTGCCGAACGTCAATCACACCGGGATTTTTGTCGCGCAGAAGAACGGCCACTTCGCCGAGCAAGGGCTGGAAGTGACTATTGTGCAGCCTGGCGAGGTGTATGCCGAGCAGGCGGTGGCCAGCGGCGCGGCGGATTTCGGCGTGAGTTTTCAAGAGCAGGTCACCCTCGCGCGCGCCAACGAGGGCGTGCCGCTGGTCTCCATCGCCGCCGTCATCCAGCACAACACCTCCGGCTTCGCGGCGCGCGCCGGCGAGGGCGTGCAATCGCCAACCGATTGGGCCGGGCTACACTACGGCTCGTTTGGCAGCCCGTTTGAAACACCAACGCTCAAGTCACTGATGGACTGCGCCGGCGGCGGCTTCGCGCAATTGCAGATCGTAGAAACCGGCTTCACCGACCCGTTGGCGCTGTTGAGCGAAAAGCAGATTGATCTGGCGTGGATTTTCTACGGCACGCAGGGCGTGACCGCCGAGCGGCAGGGCATCAAGCTCGATGTGGTGATGATGGATGGGCACTTCGACTGCATCCCCGATTACTACACGCCCATCATTATCACTAGCGAGAAGATGATCGCCGAACGGCCTGATGTGGTGCGCGCCTTCATCGCCGCCGTATCGCGCGGCTACGGCTTCGCCATCGAAAAGCCGGATGAAGCCGCGACGATCTTGCACGAGTTCGCGCCCGAGTCCGATCTCGCCACACTCACGGCTAGCCAACAGTGGCTCTCGCCGCGCTACCGGGCCGAGGCCGCGCGCTGGGGAGAGCAGCAGCAGGCTACTTGGGAGAACTACGCCGCGTGGATGCAGACACAGGGCATCATCGAAAAGCCGCTCGAGGCGGGCAAAGCGTTCACGAACGACTTTCTGCCGTGAGGCCGAATCGCATGGAGGAAATTTGAACCGCGAAGACGCAAAGCACGCGAAGTTTTTTCCGGCTTTCTTTGCGCTCTTCGCGTCTTCGCGGTGAAATTGCATGTTGTCGAAGCTTGAGCTGCGCTACGTCAGCAAAGCCTTTCACAGCGAGGGCCTCACCGTGCAGGCGCTCGATGACATCTCGTTCGCCGTGCAGCCGGGCGAGTTCGTCACCGTCATCGGCCCGTCGGGCAGCGGAAAGAGCACACTGTTTA
>JBQTJD010000224.1:0-3212 GCA_052387475.1 Anaerolineales bacterium
AAGCCCGGCTGGCCTACCTCACCCCCTCACATCAGTTCCCGTTGGGCGTCACCCTCAGCCTGGCCCGGCGGTTAGCGCTGCTCGATTGGGCCAAACGCGTGGGGGCCTACCTCATCGAAGATGACTATGACAGCGAATATCGTTTTGTCGGGCGTCCGTTGGCGGCGCTGCAAGGGCTGGACGAGGCCGACCGCGTCATTTACATCGGCACCTTTAGCAAGGTGCTCTTCCCGGCTTTGCGGATCGGCTATCTGATCTTGCCGCCGCCGCTGGTCGAGGCGTTCCTGACGGTGCGCCGCCTCGTGGATATCCATACCCCACTGCTGGAACAGGCCGCCCTCGCGGATTTCATGGCAGAGGGCCACTTCACGCGCCATCTACGGCGCATGCGCACCTTGTATGCCGAACGGCGCGCCGCCCTGCTGGAGGCGGCCAATAGCCTGCCATTGGAAATTCACTCACCTGAAGCCGGCATCCATTGCATCGGCTGGCTGCCGGAGGGGATGAACGACTCATTGGTGGTACGCAAGGCGGCGGCCAACGGTCTTGATCTTTCGTCAGTTTCCAGTTACAGCCTCGAACCGCTCGCCCGACAAGGATTGCTGCTGGGTTATGGCGGCTACAGCGTGCCGGAGATAAAAGCTGGCATGCGCCGTCTGGCTATTGTCTTGCGCTCGGCCTAACCCGCCTCGGCCAAAAGCGCCGAAGTGGCACCCCTGTTTAGTCCAAAACCGGCTCTTGTCCAAACGCCATTCGTGCTTATAGTCCTTTTACTTGTGAAGGATAACCGGAGCACACCATGGAACCCCGCCTCGATTACAGCAAAGTCCTCCCCGAAGGGATGCGCGCCATCAACGCCCTGGATCGCTACAGCGCCAACAGCGGCCTCGAGCCGTTGTTGTTGGAAATGATCAAACTGCGCGCCTCGCAGATCAACGGTTGCGCTTACTGTGTGGACATGCACAGCAAAGATGCGCGGACGAAGGGCGAAACCGAGCAGCGGCTGTATGGCCTCAGCGTCTGGCGCGAAACGCCTTACTACACCGACCGCGAACGGGCCGCGCTGGCGTTTACGGAAGCCGTCACCTTGATTGCCGACCGGCGTGTACCGGATGAGGTCTATGAGCAAGCGCGGCAACAGTTCAGTGATGAAGAGTTGGTGAAACTCATGATCGGGATCGTCATCATCAATACCTGGAACCGGTTTGCGATCACTTTCGGCGATGAGCCGGGGAGCTACGAGCCTGATCATTTCGTAACCGAGTCAGGGCAATCCGCGCCGACGAAGGTCGGTGAGTAATCGCCGCTTGGGCGCTGCCCAGCAGAAAGAGGCGACTGTGTCTGCAACACAAATTGAAAAAGCCAATCGTTTTAGAGCCTTGCATGAGGGTCCGGGCGCTTTTGTAATTCCTAATCCATGGGATGCCGGGTCCGCCCGCCTCCTGGCCGGGCTTGGCTTTTCGGCGCTGGCAACATCAAGCGGCGCGTCGGCGGGAATCCTTGGCCGCCGTGACGGCCAGGTGACGCGCGAGGAGGCTCTGTCGCAGGCGCACGCGATTGCGCTGGCGACCGACCTGCCCGTCTCGGCTGATTTGGAGAAGGGCTTTGACGATGCTCCCGCCGAGGTGGCCGAAACGATTCGTCTGGCCGCGGCGGCTGGGCTGGTGGGCGGTTCAATTGAGGATGCAACGGGTGATACCAACAAGCCGCTGTTCGATCTCAGCTTCGCTGCCGAGCGCGTCGCCGCAGCAGCCCTGGCGGCTCGCGCACTGCCTTTTCCATTTACGCTGACCGCGCGAACGGAGAACTTCCTGCGCGGCAAACCTGACCTGGAAGACACCATCCGGCGATTGCGCGCGTTTGAACAGGCCGGCGCTGATGTGCTGTTTGCACCGGGCCTGCCCGACCTGAATGCGGTGCGGGCGGTCTGCGCGGCAGTATCCAAGCCCGTCAACTTCATGGCCGGCATCAAGGGCAAATCATTCACAGTCGCCGAACTGGAGGCAGCCGGCGTCAGGCGGATCAGCCTGGCCACCTCGTTGTACCGCGCGGCGATGAGCGGTTTGCACGCAGCGGCGCAAGAGGTCAAAGCAACAGGGACCTTTGATTACCTTGAGCGGGTGTTGACGACGGCGGAGTTGAATCACCTGATGCAAAACTGATCAAAATTGGCAAGACCATGTTGCATGCCAAGATGTGCTAGGGAGGCTCTCGCCCTACGCAGAGTGGACAGTTTTAGAGCAGATTCCTAACGAGTTGATGGTCTCCTTCGACTGCACGCCGCAAAAAACGCGGCGCTCCGCTCTGGATGCCCAGCAATGCGTCGGGAATTCGCTGTAGGTGACTGTCACTGGCTGAAAGCGTCCGAAACTACAGGATCTCGTAGCCAGTGACAGTCACCTTTGCGTAAGGTAGGGGCCACGCCAGGCTTTTCTTTTCCAAATATCCTTCGGCCAGCAGTGTGTGCGTAGGGCGAATATCGAAAACCATTCGGTAATGCTTGAAAGCGCAAGAAAATAGATTGACACCTTCGCAATTCTGCCTTATAAATATCAATATCAGGGTTAGTTAGATCGGCTTTTGTTAGGCACATTGCAAAAATTGCCGAACATGGTACGGAAGTCAGGAGATCGTATGAACACACTCACCTCCCCCTTTAGCAGCCGCAACATCACCGGCACTTCGGTCGCACTGCGGCTGGCGCTCTATCCTGATGAGGTCTATCGCTTGCCGCAAGCGGGCGAACGTATCCGCGTGGTGAGCGGGCGGGCGTGGCTCTCGGCGCAGGGTAAGGATGTCATCCTTGGCCCACGCGAGCAAATCACTCTCACCGTGAGCGATGAGGCCGCGCTGGTTTCAGCGCTGCATCACGCGCCGGTCGTGCTGGAGGTCTTGAACTGACATGACGCCTTCACTCGACGACACCGACCGAAAAATCCTGGAGCTGCTTCAGCAGAACGCCCATCTGACCAACGCCGCCATTGGCGATGCGGTGGGGCTGACGGCGCCTTCCGTGTTCGAGCGCATCCGCAAACTGGAGCAGCGTGGGGTCATCCTCGGTTACAAGGCCCAGGTGGACGCGACGGCCATCGGCCGGCCGCTCACCGCCTTCATCCGGTTGACGCTGGCCTACGACGACAAGCACGACCAGGGCTTCCAGGCCATCAGCGCCGACCCGGATGTGCTGGAGGCGTACGAGCTGGCCGGCGAGG
>JBQTJD010000225.1:0-3745 GCA_052387475.1 Anaerolineales bacterium
GTTGTCGTACTTCTCCCACGCCGACACGCACGGCCCGTTGCGGCAGTCTTCGAAGTTGCCCTTGTCGCTGATTTCGATGTCGGCCCACGGGAACTCCTGCCGGAGCCAGTGAAAGCCCGCGTCGGCGATGAGCCGCACCTGCTCTTCGCGTTTGCTCACTTCCACTTCCTGTTGCAAAAACGTGTTGATGCCAAACGGGTTGACGCCGTTGTGCTGGATAGGGACTTCGGGCCGCAGGTCAAGCGGGGGGCGCAGGCTGCCGACGGCGATGTTCCACAGCGCGCGGGCCTGGGCCAGCGACTCTTCCTCGCCGGTGATGGAGAACGCCCACTGCGTGAGCGCCGCGCGTTGCGTGAACGCGACTAGCGCGATGACGATACCGATAGTTGTGAACAGAACACGGCGCACGCGCAGGATTATAATCTCAACCCTGAGCCTACCGATGAGCGACAACGATTGGCCACGTTACTACGCGGCGACCGCTGGACGAACCGTCAATGCAGTGCTGAAGCTGGCGCTCGACTCGATTGGTGACTCGCCCAGTGCGGACGCTCTGGCGATTGATCTGGGCTGTGGCGCCGGTGTGGATACGCTGGAATTGTTGCGGCGCGGATGGCGTGTGCTGGCAGTGGACAAAGAGCCGCACGCTCTGGAGTTCGTGCTGACTCGAACTCCGCCTGTGCTACAGAGTCGTCTGCAATTTCAACAGGCCGAGTTTGAAGGCCTTCTTATCCCGCCAGCCGCCCTCATTCATGCCAACCTCAGCCTGCCGTTTTGCCAGCCCAAGCATTTTCCAACGCTCTGGGAATACATTGTCGCGGCGCTGCAACCGAACGGGCGCTTTGCCGGCACCTTCTTTGGCGTGCGTGATGGCTGGGCTGATAACAGTTCGATGACCTTCCTCACTCGCGAGCAAGTCGGGGCGCTGTTTGCCGATCTCGTGATCGAGTATTTTCACGAGCGCGAGGACGTTGCGCCCACGGCGCTGGGCGAACGGAAGTCATGGCATATCTTTTCAGTGATTGCCCGCCGGCCCGCTTAATCTTGCGCTCACCCACCCTCCGCTTTCGTCCTCAGCGCCTCCACAATTTCTGCACAAAACGGCTCTATTCTTTCAGTCAAGCTGATAAACCCTGGAAGGAAGTGCCTTATGTCTCAAAAGAAAAACAATCTCTCACGCTGGCTCATCGGGGCCGGGGTGGTCGTCGTGGTGGGTGTGGCCGGCGCGTTGCTGCTGTCACGCGTGCTTCGACCGCGGGCCGCCGCCGGGCAAACGGTGCAAACGGCGGAGGTCAGCGCCATCACCGCCATCTCGCGCGTCGAGACCCTGGGCACCGTGCAGCCGTTGCAATTGGCCAACCTGGCGTGGAAGACGACGGGGCAGGTGATGAAGGTCAACGTGAAAGTCGGCAACCACGTAAAAGCCGGCGATGTGCTGATGGAACTCGACCCGCTGAGCGCGCCGGCCAACGTCATCGGCGCGCAGGCCGACCTCATCAACGCGCAGACCACGCTCGATAATCTGCTCACGCCTAAGCAAACCGACATCGCCAACGCGCAGAAAGCGGTGGCCGACGCCCAGGATACGCTCGCGGCCAAGCAGCGCACATTGCGCAACACCAAATCGCCGGACGTGGCGTATTACACCGATCAAGTGAACCGCGCGCAAGAGTCGTTCACCGCCGCGCAGCAGAACGCCGAGATCACCAACTTCGCCACCAGCCTGAAGAGCGCCGAAGATGCGTTGGAGAAGGCCAAGAGCGACCTCGACTATTACACCTCGCTCGAAGCGCAGTATCCCGGCTACAGTCAGCAGCGCGGCAACGTGCTCGAACGCGCGCAGACGACATACGACAACGCCGTCGCCAGTTATCAGACCGCGCTGTACAACTTTCAACAATCGCAGGCCAAGAACGGCAATTCTGTCAACGACGCGCAGGAAAATCTCGACACGGCCAAGGCCAACCTGGCGGCGGCCAAAGCTGGGCCGGATGCGATTGAGTTGGCGAAGGCCGAAGCCGAGTTTGCCGTCGCCGAGGCCAAACTCGCCGAGGCACAGGAGACGTTGAACGAACTGCTCAGCGGCGCCGACCCCGCCGACGTGGCCGTCGCGCGCGCCCGCGTGCAATCGGCGCAGGCTACGGTGGATCAACTCGTCATCAAGGCCCCGTTCGATGGTGAAGTGCTGAGCGTCAATTATCGGTTGGGTGATTTGGTCGGCACGGCGCAGACCGCCATCGTGCTCGCCAACCGCTCTGAGTTATATGTGGACGTGCAGGTGGATGAAACCGACGTCGCGCGCATCCAAACGGGCGATGCGGTGACCCTCACGCTTGACTCGCTGGTGGGCAGCGAACTGATCGGCGCGGTGGAGAACATCAACCCGGTAGGCCAGACGGTCTCCGGCCTGGTGAAATACACGGTGCGCGTGTCCGTGCAACCGCTGGCTGGCACGCCGATCTTTCTTGGCGGCACGGCGAATGCTACGATTGTGACCGACGTGCAGGCCGATGTGCTGGCCGTGCCGCTGGACGCCATCCAGAGCGATGACGAAGGTGAGTACGTCAACCGCGTCAACACCGATGGCACGCGGACGCGGATCAATTTGCGCAGCGGCGCGCTCGAAGGTGACCTGGTTACCGTAAGCGGTGGCGGGTTGCAAAAGGGCGATAAAGTTGAACTGGTGGCTGCGCAACCTTCCAACCCGGTCGTTGGGCCGTTCGGCGGTGGAAACTAGAAAGTAGAAAGTGGCAAGTAGCACCTCCACTCTACTTTCTACCCGCTTCTTTCTATTGTGTTCGGAGCGTGTGAAATGATTGAGATTGAAGCAGTCACAAAAATTTATCAGATGGGCGAGACGGAAGTGCGCGCGCTGGATGGCGTAAGCGTGCGCATCGGCAAAGGTGAGATGGTGGCCATCATGGGGCCGAGCGGCTCGGGCAAGAGCACGCTGCTCGCCATCCTGGGGTGCCTCGACGTGCCAACCAGTGGCGTATACAAGTTGGATGGCGAGAACGTCGAGCACATGAGCGACGACGAGCTGGCCAGTATCCGCAGCCGCAAGATCGGTTTCGTCTTTCAACAGTTCAACCTGCTGCAACGCACCACCGCGCTCGATAATGTGATGATGCCGCTGAGCTATGCCGGCGTGGGCGGCAAAGAGCGCCGCCGGCGGGCGGAAGAGGCGCTGGAAAAAGTCGGCCTGGGCGACCGGATGCATCACCGCCCGAACGAGCTCTCTGGCGGGCAGCAGCAACGAGTGGCGATTGCGCGCGCACTGGTCAATGATCCCGCGATCTTGCTGCCCGACGAGCCGACCGGCGCGCTCGACAGCAAAACCGGCACCGAGATCATCCGCCTTTTTCAAACACTGCATCGCGACTACGGGCAAACTGTCATTTACGTCACGCACGATCCGTTCATCGCCCGGCACACCGAGCGCATCATCCGCCTCGCCGACGGTCTCATCGTCAGTGATGACCGCGTGGCCCAGCCGCTCGAGGCCGGCACGCCGAGGCCGAGTGAACTGGCCCTGTCGAATAGTCCGGTAGTCGCGTAGTCGGATGGTCGCGTGGTCTGACTACCTGACTATTCGACTACCAGACCAGGAGACGAAACATGAACCTCACCGAAAACTTCCGCATCGCATTGCGCGCGCTGGCCGCGAACAAGCTGCGCTCCATCCTGACCATGCTCGGCATCATCGTTGGCGTGGCGTCGGTGGTGGCGCTGATGGCGCTCGGCA
>JBQTJD010000226.1:0-6271 GCA_052387475.1 Anaerolineales bacterium
GCATCCACCGTGCTGATGCCCATCTTCGACATGATTTTCAAGAGACCGTGTTCCGCTGCATGCAGGTAATTGGGGATTAGGGATTGGGGATTGCCGCGCCGCATTTCGGCGACGGTGGAGAGCGCAAGGTAGGGGCAGATGGCCGCCGCGCCGTAGCCGATCAAACACGCGAAGTGATGGACGTCGCGCGGCTCGCCGCTCTCGATGATGAAATCCACCTTCGTCCGCAAATCACGTTCGAGCAGGTAGTTGTGTACTGCACCCAGAGCAAGCAACGACGGCGCGAAAGTGTAGCGCGCGTTGACGTTGCGGTCACTGAGGATCAAAATCTGTGCGCCGTGGGTCACCGCGTGCTCGGCCTCTGCACAGATGCGAGCGAGCGTGGCCTCAATCCCCGCCGGGCCGTCGTTGATGGGGAAGAGCGTCGAGAGCGTGACGGGCTTGAGATAGGGGTCGCGCTTGATGAGGTCGAGGTCATCCTCGGTGAGGAAGGGCGAGTCGAGTTCGAGCAGATTGGCCTGCTGCTCGGTTTCGGCGAGGAAGTTGCTGCGCGCGCCCAGCCGGACTTTGAGCGACATGACCAACTCTTCGCGCAGCGGGTCAATCGGCGGATTTGTGACCTCGGCGAAACGCTGGCGGAAGTACGCGAATAACGGGCGCGGCTTTTCGCTGAGGGCTGCCGCCGGCGTATCATCGCCCATCGAGCCGAGAGCTTCGACGCCGTCTTCGGCCATCGGGCGCAGCACCATGATGAGTTCTTCGTTCGTGTAACCGAAGGCCGCCTGCTTTTGCAACAGTGTTTGCAGCCCGGCCTCGCTCAATTGAAAGTATGGTTTGTTATCCACCAGAGGCAAGTGGCCGAGGTCGCTGAGGTGGCGCACGTTGCGGCGCACCCACTCGCCGTACGGCTGGCGCGCGGATAAAGCGGTTTTGATGTCGCGGTCAAACAGCACGCGCCCGTTGGCCGTATCCACCGCAATCATCTGCCCTGGCCCGAGCTTGCCCTTCACTTTCACGCGTGAGTCTTCAATCGCCACGATGCCCGCTTCGGAACCGGCGACGACGAGGCCATCGTGTGTGACGAGGAAACGATTGGGGCGCAGGCCGTTGCGGTCAAGCGCCGCGCCGACGATGACGCCATCGGTGAAGACCAATGCGGCCGGGCCGTCCCACGGCTCGGTGAGGCAGGTGTGATATTCGTAAAAGTCGCGCACCTCCTGCGGCAGATCGGGCAGCTTCTCCCACGCTGGCGGGACCATCATCGTCACCGCATGCCGCACATCGCGCCCGCCCTGCACCAGCAGTTCCATCGCGTTGTCGAGCATGGCCGAGTCGCTACCACTCGTATCAATCACTGGACGGAAAAGACCTGACAGGTTTTCGGCGAACCGAAGGTTCGCACAATCTGTCAGGTCTGTATCGGTCAGGTCAGAGAATTGGAGGATGGGCTCGCGCGACTTCATCCAATTGACATTGCCCTGCAGGGTGTTGATCTCGCCGTTGTGACACAGCACGCGGAATGGCTGTGCGCGTTGCCACGTGGGCAACGTGTTCGTGCTGTAGCGTTGATGAAAGACCGTGAGCGCCACTTCGTAATCGGGGTCGGATAAGTCGGCGTAGAACTTGCCGACCTGCCGCGCGAGGAACAGGCCCTTGTACACAATGGTGCGCGCCGACATCGAGGGCACGTATGCGCCCAGGGACTGAGCGGATTTTTCGAATTGCTTGCGGGCGAGATAGAGGCTGCGTTCGAACTGTTGACTGTTGACTGAAGACTGATGACTGATGACGGCTTGCTGGATAACGGGCATCATGGCACGGGCGCGCTCACCGATGGCGGCGGGATTTACGGGCACATCGCGCCAACACAACACGGTCAGGTCGAAGGCCGTACACGCCTCTTCGAGCAGGCGATGACACTGTTTCTCCGTGCCGGGCTGAAAAAAGAACACGCCCACGCCGAGGGAAGTTGGGTCAACGGCTTTGCCGATCAAGCGTTCGGCTTCGCGTGCAAACAGTTTGTGGGGGATAGGGGTGAGGACACCGGCGCCATCGCCGGTGGTGGCATCGGCGGCCAGCGCGCCGCGATGCTCGAGGTGGAGGAGGGCGTCGAGCGCGGTGCGGAGGATGGCGTGACCGGCGCGTCCGTACTGGTCGGCGATGAAGCCGATGCCGCAGTTGCCACGTTCGATTAATGGCGCAGCCACAGCCACGGGCGCGGACGTCATGGTCACACATCCTTATCCGGTTGCGAGCTAGAAACCGAGATAGTGGAAGTGTATGCAACCGAGCACGCCGCGTCGCCCCGCGCCGGGGCCATCTTACGAGTACCTGGATGGGTTAGTGTAATTTGGCCGACAAAGACCGCTGCGGTTTTGTAAACTGCAACGGTCTAAGAATGAATACAGCCCTTCGCGGATTGTGAACCCGCGAAGGGCTATCCCAACACCAACTCCATATACACCACATCCAACCATTGGCCGAACTTGAAGCCCACCTCGCGGAAGCGAGCCACCTCGACGAAGCCGAAGCGCGCGTGCAGCTTGAGGCTGGCGACGTTCTCCGAATCAATCCCGGCCACGATGGCGTGCAGGCCCAGTTCACGCGCCGCCTCGATCAGTGGCGTCATGAGCAATTTACCGATGCCGCGCCCGTGAACGTCTGGGGCGAGATAGATTGAGTTTTCGGCGGTGAAGCGATAGCCGATGCGTTCCTTATATTTGCTCAGCGAACTCCAGCCCACCACCTGCCCCGCTTCGGCCTCGGCCACAAACACCGGGTAGCCGTCGCGCTGATGCGACTCGAACCATGTGGCGCGCTGTTCGAGCGGCTCGGGTTCATAGGCCGCTGTGGCAGTCGTATTGAGCACAGCCCAGTTGTAAATTTCAATGATGGCGGGGAGGTCGGCGTGGGCGGCGGGTCGAATGAGCATGGCGGAAATTTAACGCAAAGACGCAGTGCATGCAAAGCATGCCTTACAAAGAAACAAAGTAAAACAAAATGCCGAGTGACTGAGCCAGCCACTCGGCGCATCGTAAACCGCGTCGGTCTTGAAGACCGACGCGGTTTGAGTTCGTCTAAGTTAGTCGCTCGCGCCCGCCGGCACACTGCTGGGCAGCTTGCTGCGTATGCCGCGCAGCGCTTCCTCAGCGACTTCTCGGCTCGGCTCCCAATCGGTCGGGTAGCCCACTGCGCCCATCTCGGGGATGTCGAGGCCCTTCAACTCCACCTCAGCCGAGACGCGCAGCACACCAACGGCGGCGAGGATGCGGAAGAAGATGTACGACAGGCCGAAGACCGTCACCGCAATGGCGCCGACTTCTGCCAATTGAGCGAGGATCTGAGTCGTGCCGCCCGCGATGAGGCCGGTCACGGCAGTCTCGACGCCGTTCCAACCGGCGGTGGCCGGATGAGCGTTGGCGAAGATGCCGACCGCGAGCACCCCCCATATGCCATTGACGAAGTGCACGGGAACCGCGCCCACCGGGTCGTCAATCCGCGCCTTCTCCAGCCACACCGTCGCGAGGCACACCAGCACGCCGGCCACCGAGCCGATGATGGCGGCAGCGGCGCTATCCACAAACGCGCACGGCGCGGTGATGGCGACGAGGCCGGCCAGGATGCCGTTCACGCTCATGCTCGGATCAGGTTTCCTGGTTGAACTGATGAACCACATATACGCCATCGCCGCGCAGCCGCCGAACGCGCCGGCGATCAGGGTGTTGACGGCGGCGTTGGTCGCCAGCGCGCCGAAACCGCCGACAAAACCGAGCGAGGAACCCGGGTTGAAACCGAACCAGCCGAAGAATAGGATGATGGTGCCGAGGATGCCCATCGGGATGTTGTGGCCGGGGATGGCATTGGCCGAGCCATCTTTATTGAAACGGCCGATGCGCGGGCCGATAGCAACTGCACCCGCCAGCGCAATTGCGCCGCCGATCATATGCACCGGGCCGGAGCCGGCGAAATCCACCGCGCCGTTGCCGAGGCCGGCGATGCGGCCCAGGTTCTGCAACCAGCCGCCGCCCCACACCCAGCCGGCGGCCAGCGGATAAATGAACATGCCCACCCACAGGCTCATCAGCACGAAGCCGCTGAACTTGAGCCGCTCCGCCATCGAACCAGTCGGGATGGTGGCGGCAGTGTCCATGAACACCATCTGAAAGAGGAAGAAGGCGAGGACGCCGGTGCTGCCGCCGAGGCCCACGAGGAAGAACCCGCTGCCACCAAGCACGCCGATCTGCTCACCGAGCGTGATCAGCGGCTTGTCCAGCAATCCGGTCCAATCGCCGAGGGTGATGGGCGAGTGCGCCCACGCGCCGGCCACCGCGCCCGCCGTCGTCACCTCCGGCCAGGCGAAGTTGACGCCGCCAAACTGAAAGGCGAAGCCGCAGATGAAGTAGCCGACTGCACCAATACAGAACACCATCATGTTCATCATCATGGTGTGTGCGACGTTCTTGTGGCGCGTGAAGCCGGTCTCCACCAGCGCAAAGCCGGCCTGCATGAAGAAGACTAAGAAACCGGCGATCAACATCCACACGATGTTGAGGGCGGTGGTCACTTCGGCCACTGGGTCGGCCTCCTGCGCGAAGGCCGGGCGTACCAGCGCGAGGCTGAGCAACGCCAAACCCGGCGTCACCGCTGCCATCCGTTTGAATAAAGCTTTCATAGTGACTCTCTCCTTGAGTTATGAATGAGACAACAATCAACGTCAATGCCAGCCGAGCTGACTCTTAACCATGATGAGGGCCGAGGCCAGAACCATCGTCACCAGCGTCGGCACCATCGCCACCTGCAACCAGCGATTCCAGCCCACCGGGCCGTGGTTGCGCTCGAGGTACGAGTACGCCACCACATTGGCTGACGCGCCGATGGGGGTGAGGTTGCCGCCGAAGTTCACGCCCAGCGCCAGCGACCACACCATCAGCCCGAGCGCCGGCATGCCTGGCACCAGCGAGATGTCGTGCAGGACATAGCTCATCGCCAGCGCCAGCGGCACGTTGTCGAGCACGCCGCTCAACAAACCCGGCCCCCAGTGCAAGGCAAACACCAACCCCGAGGGATTGCCCGCCGTGGCGTCGGTCATCATCAACGCCAACGCCTCGAACACGTGCGCCTTTTCCAGACCGCCGATGAGCACGAACAGCCCAGCGAAGAAGAGCAGGTTCTCGCTGTCATGCTTAATCAAGCGCTTGAAGACCAGCTTGCGTTCGATCTGCGGTATGAAGAGGAACGTGAGAATGGCGGGGACCATCGCCGAAACCGCCGCATTGATCGGCAGATGCAGCGCCTCGCTTAGCGCGTGATGCGTGACGAGCAACGCGACGGCGATGCCAAACCCAATCAACCCCACGCGGGCGAGTTGCGTGCGCAACGGATCACGCTGCATGGCCTCGACTTCACGGATGGTGTCATCGGTCAGTGCGGTGTGGGCATCGCGCAACGAGGTGCGGTTGACGAACAAGAAGATGCCCAACAGCACGAGCGCGGCGATGGCCGAAATCGGGCCGGTGTGCGTGGCGAAGTCGGCGAAGTTGAAACCGAGCGTGGTGCCGAGGATGACGTTGGGCGGATCGCCCACCAGCGTCGCCGAGCCGCCGGTATTGGCCGCGCACACCTCGGCGATGATGAGCGTCACCGGGTCAATCTTCAACAGCTTGCACAGTTGCAGCGTGAGCGCGGAGAGGAACAGCATCACCGTAATGCTGTCCATCAACATGGCGAGGCCGGCGGCAAGCAGCAGCAACGCGATGAATAAGTAAGTCGGGTGATAGTTGACCTTGCGCACCGCGGTCAGCGCCAGCCAACCGAAGAAGCCGGCCTCAGTGAGCACCGCGACCAGAATGAACATGCCTGCCAGCAAACCCAAGGTATCCCAATTGATATAGCCGAGCGCCTCCATCGGGCTGAGCACGCCAAACAGAATGAGGACCGCGCCGCCGAGCATCGCCGTCCAATGGCGCGGGAATTTCTCGGAGGCGATAGCGATGTAAGCGATGGCGAAGACACTCAGAGCGATGATCATTGGATAAATGCAAAACGCCCTCGCCGTGCGAACACGGTAAGGGCGTCATGGCCGACACGTTATTTGATTGAGTTTAGAGTATCAATTCACTCCGCGCGTCACAATACCCGAACGGGCCATGAGCGGTGAGAGGGGCAGGCCATCTTTTTTGGGTGAAACGTAGGGGCGACCGGCGAAGCGCGCCGCGTGAGGTTAGGCGCGTCGCCGTCGCCCCTACCCCAACCCCAGCTCCAAATCGGCGAT
>JBQTJD010000227.1:0-4205 GCA_052387475.1 Anaerolineales bacterium
ACCATCCGGGGTGCATTTCTCAATAGTGGTCGGTTTGCTCCAAGCCCGCGTCCTCGCGGGCGCTCTGGCAGGACATCCGTCCGCGAGGACGCGGACGGGGAGCGGGCGACCAAAAATCTGAAATGCACCCGCCATCCGATGAAACCGGACGGCCGGTATCAAACCTATGTCTGCTGAAGAACACAACCTGTTGGGCCGCATCAATATCTCGCCCATTGCCGTGGCGACGGTGGCCAGCCATGCCGCACTGCAATCATATGGCGTCGTGGGCATGGCGGCCAAAAACGTGGTGGACGGCATCACCAACATGATCAGCCGCGACCCGCGCCATGGCGTGGATGTTGTTTTGCATGAGGATGGCATCATTATCAACTTGTTTGTCATCGTGGAATACGGTACCCGCATCAGCACCGTGGCCGGCAGCCTCTCCAACGCCGTGCGTTTCAACGTCGAAAAAACGCTCGGGCTGGAGGTGAAGGAAGTCAACGTCCACGTGCAGGGCCTGCGCATCAGCGATCCCTAAGCTTGAGGAAATTCACGGATGACCGCCCCCGAATCGACGCCGTCCCCACGCACCTATCGTGACTGGTACACCTGCGATGGGCAAAAACTCAAGCAACTCACCGAGGCGGCTACTGCCTGGCTGACGACGAACCAGGAAATCGTCAACGCCCTCAACGTCTTCCCTATCCCCGACGGCGACACTGGTACGAACATGCTGCTGACGATGCAGGCCGCCCAGCGTGAGGTCGCCGGCCGCACCGAGCAGCACGTCGGCCAAATCGCGCACGCCATCGCCCACGGCGCGCTGATGGGCGCGCGCGGCAACTCCGGCGTCATCCTCAGCCAGATCTGGCGCGGGTTCGCGCGCACACTTGAAAAGCATGAGACCTTTGACACGGCGATGTTCGCCCGAGCGTTGCGCGAGGCCGCCGACACCGCCTATCGTGGCGCGGTGCGCCCGGTGGAGGGCACCATCCTCACCGTCGTGCGCGATTGCGCCACCGCCGCCGAGGACGCCGCCGTGCGCCATCATGAACTGCGCGCACTGCTCGAACGAATCGTGCACGCGGCTAACGCTTCGGTGAACCGCACGCCGGAGTTGTTGCCCGTCCTCAAGCAAGCCGGTGTGGTGGATTCGGGCGGCAAAGGGCTGACGGTACTGCTCGAGGGCATGTTGCGTTTTCTGCGCGGCCAATCGTTGGATGAGCCGCTCGAGGCCGTGGTCAAGCCGCTCAACCTCGAGGCTGTCGGCGCCGCAATGTACAGCATCGAACCGGGGCAAGAGTGGGAAGTGATTGTGGATTTCAAACCAAAGGGCACAGTTCACCTCCCCACCCTGTACAAACGGCTTGAGGACATGGGCACCGCCATTCAAGTCGGCGAGGGCGATGGGATGTATCGCGTCCACATCCACTTGCTGAAGGTGCGGCGCGATGAGCCGCTTCAGCTAGCGGAGGAGCTTGGCACCATCACGAACGTCCACATGGAGAATTTGCTGGCGCAGGTGGAAGACATCGGCGCGGGCCAGGCGCTGCCGCTCGCCAAAGTGGAAGCCGGACAGATCGCAGTCGTTGCCGTCTCACCGGGCGATGGGTTGGCGCGCGTGCTGGCCTCGCTCGGCGCGGCCGCCATCGTGGGCGGTGGGCAAAGCCAAAACCCCTCGACCGAGGAAATCCTCAGCGCCATCAAAGCCCTGCCGACGGATCGCGTCATCGTGTTACCCAACAACAAGAACATCATCATGGCCGCGCAGCAAGCGGCGGAGCACGCCGGCAAGCAGGTGCGCGTGGTGGGCAGCCGGTCAGTGCCGCAAGGCATCGCCGCGCTGATGCAATTTACACCCACCGGTGAACTCGAGGACGTGCAGGCGGCAATGGAGCGCGGGTTGAGCAACGTGCAGACCGGCGAGGTCACGACCGCCACGCGCACCGTCGAGTTGAACGGTGTGCAGGTCAATACCGGACACTACATCGGTCTGCATAACGGTCAACTGAAAGTTGCCGACAACGAACTGAACTCCGCGCTCTTCCGGTTGCTCGAGACGATGAACACTGCCAGCACGGAAGTCATCTCGCTGTACTATGGGGCCGAGGCCACCGAAACCGAGGCCGAGCAAGTGGCTGAGGCTCTGCGCCAAAAATATCCCAACCATGCCGTGGAGTTTCACTTCGGGGGACAACCACATTACTACTACATTATTTCAGTTGAATAATTTTCTTGTGAAGCGTGAAGGGCGGATGGAACGCTCCACTCTCCACGCCTCGCCCTCCACAACCCATGCCCATCCGCATCGTCACCGACAGCAACGCTTACTTTTTCGAGCCTGACTTCGCCCGCAAGCACAACGTCCGTGTCGTTCCGCTGGGCGTGCGCGTGGGCGAAAGTGTGTACATCGAAAGCGAAATCACCACCGAAACATTGCTGCGCCACGCCAATGAGAGCGGCGCCTTGCCCGTTCTCGCCCCGCCCTCAGCCGAGCAGTTCGCCGCCGTTTTCGAGGAACTCACGCGAGAGACCGATGTCATCATCGCCATCCTCATGTCCGATAAGTTGAGCCGCGTACCGCACAACGCCCGCCTCGGCGCGGAAGCGCTGCTGGGACGCTGTACTATTCACATCCTCGATTCGCAATCGGTATCCATTGGCTTGGGGTCGCTGGTGGAGATCGCGGTGCGCGCAGTCGCACGCGGCGCGAGTGCGGATGAGGTGGTGAAGGCGGTACGGGCCGGAATCCACAAACTCTACGGGGTGTTTTTCTGCGAGACGATGGCGTACTCCGCGCAGTTGCAGCAGGTGGGCAAGGCCCACGCCATCCTCGGCGAGATGCTGGACATTAAGCCGGTGCTGGCGCTGGAAGACGGCGACCTGATCCCGATTGAGAAGGCGCGCACACGCGCGCAGGCCATTGAGCATCTGGTGGAATACGCGATTGAGTTTCCTAAGATTGAGCGGTGTGCGATTTTGCAGGCGACGCCGAAGCCCAACGAGGACACGCGCGCGCTGCTGGAACAACTCGCCGCCGAAGTGCCCGGGCAGAAGTGGCCCATCATCACGTATCCGCCGTCGCTCGCCGCCCTGCTCGGCCCGAACGCCATGGGCATTCTGGTGCATGAAGGTGAATCGGTGGATTAAGAACTACAGATTTCGCAGACTGCACTGATTTTCAATCCATTCCGGGCAATCGATGTAATCAGTGGTTTCTAAATTCTCGCCTCAAAGGTACAATCCTCGGCATGCTCTCCTCGCTTGCACAATTGCAGAAGTATCTCAGCGCTGAAATCAGTTTGAAGTACAGCAATAAGGCCGTCATCGGTGGGCTGCCGAAGATGCTGACCTTTTGGGAACCGAACGCCAAACGTGACGGGCTGGACGCCGACGCCATTGATGGTATCGTCGCGCGCATCAATGGCTATCCCGATTTGCCGCAGGAAAAGCGGGCCGGGGCGGTTGCGGAATTGCTCAACCTCATCAGAGAGACCAATACCCGCGAGATGGCGAAGCGGCAACCGGCGACGGCGGCTACGCCAAAACCGTCGGCCCCGGCTTCTCTCACTCAACCCAAGCCCGAATCGCGCACAGCCCCGCCGCCCGTAGGAGCGGATTCTAAATCCGCAACCCCCGCCCCACGCCCGCAACCGAGTCAACCCAAGCCTCGCCCCGCGCCAGCGCAATCTCAACCGCCGGCCTTCACCCAAGAGGTGGCGAAAGTGGGGACGGGGGCAGGGGCAGGCACAAGGCCTGCCCCAACACCTGCCCCAACAGCCGCCCCAACGCAAGCCCAAACGTCTACCCCAACGCCTACCCAAGCAGAAGGCGACGGTAAACATCATCAGCGCCCGGAACGCTCGTCGTTCAACGTCGAGCCGCTTGACCCGCGCCCTCGGCGGGCCGGGCCAAAACCACTCAAGGCGCAAGACCCGGTGGATCCGCTGGCCGGCCTCGATGCGCCGCTGACCGTGTTGCGCGGTGTAGGGCCGGAGACTGCGACAGACTACGAGCGGCTCGGCCTGCACACGCTGCGCGATTTGCTGTTGTACTTCCCGCGCCGCTACGACAATTACTCCAAGATGAAGACCATCAATCGTTTGGAGTATGGCGAGGAATGCACGCTGATCGCGACGGTCTGGGAAGTGCGCGAACGCAAGTTCCGCGCGAACCGCACGATGCTGAAGATCGTGCTGGCCGATGGCACCGGCATGATC
>JBQTJD010000228.1:0-4512 GCA_052387475.1 Anaerolineales bacterium
GGCGGCGTGCCGAGTCCGCCCGCCGCCAACACCACCGTTGGCGCTTCGATTTCAAAGGGCCGGCCGCGCTGCCGCCCGCGAACCCCGACCACGCGCCGGTTTGCCACACACACCGCCTCCACTTTCGCTTCGGTGAAGAATTCGCAACCGGAAACTACGGCGTCATCCACCCATTCGGCTGCGTTCCACTTCGCGCCACAGCGACAGCCCAACATGCACTTGGCCCCGCAATCGAAGTGCGCGGTGCGCGCCGGGCGCATAAATTTCAGCAACGGTTGCCAGCCGTAGCCCAACTCGCCGGCAGCCTCGGCCAGCCGCGTGGAGGCTACGCCGCGCAACATCGGCGGCAGTGGCGCGATGTTCAGCTCCTCAATCGTTTCATCCACAAATGCATCGAGATCGATTTGATATTTCGACTTCAACCATTCCGGCGGCCGGGCGGCACAGCCGCAATACATGCTGGTCGCGCCACCAGCCATGAGCGGCCGGATGATGTTGAGGCCTTCACGCGTGAAGAGTAAGGCGCTGCGATCGGCGTACATGAGCGCGCCGGAATAAGTGCCGTACAGCGGCGAGCGGCGCCAATCGCGGCCCCGCTCCAGCAGGATGACGCGCTTGCCGGCCCGCGCCAAACCGCGCGCCACGGTCGCGCCGCCAGGGCCTGAGCCAACGACCAGCACCTCGGTTTGTTTGCGGATCAAAGGGATTGCTGCTCCTGCACAGACATGATCACCAATTACGATGGAATGCGTGAGCCATTATAATTTGTTAGGCTCGTTGACAGAGCACTGTTGCACAACTTATGAAGCCTCGGCGAAGGAACAAGAATGACGAATCAAAATTCCTGGGTGGAACAACTTTACCAGCATGCGGAATACTACTACTGGGTGCCGAACGCCCTCGGTAAACAGAGCATTCCTGGACAACGGGGCTACGCAAAACTCGAAAAAATACGCAGGAAAATGCGGAGCACTGAAGTTCCATTGAACACAGTTTTCAATGTTCTCTTACGCCTTCTACCAGATCGCCTGCTCAGTAACCTTCTTGTACGTTTCACGGCGGATAACGGTATGGATTTGGGCAAGAACTTTGAGCTTGTTGATACAAGTTCGTGGGAAATTGATCTAGGCAACTTCGTCCAGCCAGATGTCACGCTTGAGTCGGATGCAGCACGCGTCTTTATTGAGCTAAAAGTTGAGGATCATTTTTCCATTCAGCAGGCTCAGAAGTATATATTCCTGCATGCGCTCTGGGTTATTGCTTCTGGTAAGCAGAAGCAGCCATGCCTGTTGTTTCTTTCTCCGAAATCGTTGCACAGTCAGTGGCAGCCATCTGAAAGGAGCATGGCCTTTGCTGCCGAAAGAAACGCGGCTGATCTACTCAAATTCCTGAAGAGCACTGATTTGCCCACTACACTCGGAAACAAACCATCAACAGTATATCTTCACGAACACGCCAGCCGGATCTTGGACACGCTGATATTGGGATCCGCAACTTGGCGCACCGTAGGTCATTGCCTTTACGGCGAAATGCAAAATCTGACCGGCAATGCTTTAAGTGATAGCCATGAAACAGTTGCCAAGCTAATCCAAGATTTTCTTGTAGAACTCAAAAGCCGTAAGTTGTGGAGTGAGGAGTCAGGAATGAGCTGAAAACGTGCGTATTGCCATCTTGTCATTGAGCGTGTTCGGCAAGGGAGTAATTCCAGCCTCCACATGAGGATGAATAACCCATGAACTCATTACTCGAAAAACTGAACCTCAAGCCCACCAACCCCGGCGCGTGCACTGGGGCCGATGGCTGGATCACGGATGCCAACGGCAAAGAGCTGGTGTCGTATAACCCGGCCACCGGCGATCCAATTGCCGCAATCGTGCAGGCCACGGCTACTACATACGAAGCCATGGCGAGCAAAGCAGCGGAGACGTTCAAAAGTTGGCGCAATGTACCCGCGCCCAAACGTGGGGCAGTGGTGCGCGACCTCGGTGAGGCGCTGCGCGAGTACAAAGAGCCGCTCGGCGAACTGGTGTCGCTGGAGATGGGCAAGATCAAAGCCGAGGGCATGGGCGAAGTACAAGAGATGATTGACATCTGCGAGTTCGCCACCGGCCTCTCGCGCCAGCTCTACGGCCTCACCACCCACTCGGAGCGGCCCGGCCACCGCATGTACGAGCAGTGGCACCCGCTCGGCGTGGTCGGCATCATCACCGCCTTCAACTTCCCCACCGCGGTTTGGTCGTGGAACTCCGCCATCGCCGCCGCGTGCGGCGACACGATGGTGTGGAAGCCAGCCTCAGCCGTGCCGCTGTGCGCGCTGGCGACGCAACACATCGTCAATCGCGTTATGGCCGATCACGGCCTGAGCGGCGTGTTCAATCTAGTGATCGGCAGCGGCGGCGAGATTGGCGAACGGATGCTCAACGATCACCGCCTGCCGCTGATCTCGTTCACCGGCTCGGTGAGCATGGGCCGACACGTGGCGGAAGCCGTCGCGCGCCGGTTGGGCCGCAGCCTCCTCGAGTTGGGCGGCAACAACGGCATCATCGTCACCGAGGACGCCGATCTGAAACTGGCGACCCGCGCCATCCTGTTCGGCGCGGTGGGCACGGCCGGGCAGCGCTGCACCTCCACCCGCCGTATCCTCATGCACAAATCCATCGCACCCGAACTCATCGACCGGTTGGTGAAAGCCTACGGGCAGGTGACTATCGGCAACCCTTTGGAGGATGACGTGCTGATGGGGCCGCTGGTGAACGAGGGCGCGGTGGAGGCGATGCTTGCCGCGCTGGAGAAGATCAAGCAACAGGGCGGCGAGGTGCTGACTGGGGGCAACCGTTTGCCGGAGAAAGGTCGCTGCTTCGTACAACCGACCCTCGTGAAGATGAAGCAGCAGATGCCCATCGTGTGCGAGGAGACCTTCGCCCCGATTTTGTATTTGATGGAGTACGACGATTTGGATCAGGCGGTCGCCCTGCACAACGACGTGCCGCAAGGATTGTCGTCCGCCATCTTCACCACGAACTTGCTCAAGGCCGAGCAATTCCTCTCACACGCCGGCTCCGACTGCGGCATGGCGAACGTCAACATCGGCACCAGCGGCGCGGAGATCGGGCTGGGCTTCGGCGGCGAGAAGGAGACGGGCGGCGGGCGCGAGTCCGGCTCCGACGCGTGGAAACTGTACATGCGCCGCCAGTCCAACGTCATCAACTGGAGCAAGGAGCTGCCGCTGGCGCAGGGCATCAAGTTTGGCGATTAGAGTCTCAATTGACTCATTTATCGGTGTCAGTCCGAGCGAAGCGAGGAGTCTCTATCTCCAAAGTAGAGAGTCCTCGCCGCAACAGACGCGGCTCGGAATGACATTTTTGCAGCTCAATAACTCCAACTCCTTTACAAGACCAACATCGCATCGCCAAACGAGTAGAAGCGATAGCCCTCGCGTTTGGCAACTTCGTACGCGTTTAGGGTACTTTCTCGCCCGGCAAAGGCCGAGACCAGCATGAGCAACGTGGATTTCGGGAGATGAAAGTTGGTGAGTAGCGCATCGACGACGCGAAAATGATAGCCGGGATAGATGAAAAGATTTACGGCGCCGCTGAAGGGCGCGATAAAACTGCGCGGCGCGATAAAACTGCGCGGCGCGATAGAAGTGCGCGGCGCTATCCCCCCACCTTGCGCCGCCACAGCCTCCAGCGTTCGCACACTTGTCGTGCCCACTGCGATGACGCGACGCCCTTCGCTTTTGGCGGTCGCGATCACGGTCGCGGCTTCCTCGCCGACCTCGCACCACTCGCCATGCATCCGATGTTGTTCGATCTTTTCCTCCGCCACCGGTTGAAAGGTATCCACACCCACATGCAGCGTCACAAACGCGGTTTGTATCCCTTTGGCCTTTAGCCGCTCTAAAAGATCAATGGTGAAATGCAACCCCGCCGTTGGGGCCGCCGCCGAGCCGGGGCTGTTCGCATACACGGTTTGATAACGAGCCGGGTCAGCCAGCGGGGTGTGGATATACGGCGGCAAGGGCGTCGCGCCGATTTTTTCGAGCAAGGGAGTAACGGGCTGCGAAAATTGCAGCACGCGCTCGCCGCCTTCCAACACCTCCAGCACCACCGCCTGTAAGCTGGGCCAGCCGTTGATCTCCAACACGGCGCCGACCTGCACGCGCTTGCCGCCAACCAGCACTTCCCAGGTCAACGGCGCGCGACGCTTCAGCAGCAGCACCTCCACCGCCCCGCCAGTCTTCGCTTTACGCGCACTCAACCGCGCGGGCAGCACGCGAGTATCGTTGAACACCAGCACATCGCCGGCGCGCAGATACTTTTCGATTTCGTTAAAGTGGTGATGGGTGATTGCACCGGTGTGGCGATTGAGCACAAGCAGTCGCGAAGCGTCACGCGGCTCAATGGGAGTCTGGGCGATGCAGGACTCCGGCAGGTCGTAATCGAAATCTGAAAGCTGCATCACTCATCCTGCGGGGCTGAGGCTTTGTGGCGCAGGCCAAACCACAACGCG
>JBQTJD010000229.1:0-12140 GCA_052387475.1 Anaerolineales bacterium
TTCCTTTGCGCGGATTATATCAGTGCGCATTGGTCGTCAGCAGCCTATACTATTCAGTGCTGTGCATCCAGCCTTCCCATTCACTCAACTTAAACCCAAGTCTCACGCCAACCATCCCTGCGTCTGATGGTGTCTTATGGTATGGTAGCATTGAAAGGGAATTACATTGAAGGGACACGGCTCAACACCTCTGCCTGGCATCCTTGCCGCTTACGGCCATGCGTAAGATCATCATCCGCGACGAACGGCACATCCACCCCTTCAACGATGAAGCCCGCGACCTCCGCATCCAGAACAAGCCGCTCTGGCTGCACCAGCGCGACACCCTCAGCCGCTACGTCGATCAGGAGCTAGAGGTCACCAGCCTGTACGCTGTGCCCCACACAGTGACCAGGGAAGCCATCGTTTATCGCGATAATTTGTTCTTCGACCAGGAATACATCGACCTGTTTATCGCGGAGGCCAAGCGCACCGGCCGCCCCTGCCGCGCGGCTTTTTCCACCGATAACCGCACTTTCATCCAGCACGCCCTGCCCCTTGCCACCAGTTACATCCATTCCGGCAAGCTCTATTTCGCCGACCTGTGGTATTTCCCCCAGGGCGTGGACCCGGACGCCGCGCCGGAACCGATCATCATCGATTTCAAAACACGGGAGATCGGTTTCTACCGTGTGCCGACATACATGTCCAACGATAAAGGCGATCTGGTGTATCAGGTGCCGATGCGCGGGCTGATCGCCATCGACGCCTGGGTGCACATCTTCATCGCCGATGCGGTGTACGGACTGTTCGGGCGTGGCGCGCGCTTTGAAGACCGGCTCGACCGCGATGTGCTGTACAACATGAAGGTACTTGGTCGCGCGTTGCTCGAAGGCAAGCAGGTGCTGCAATGCTCCGAACTGGTGAAGATCGGCAAGAACTGCATCATCCATCCCTCGGCCGTCATCAGCGGGCCGGCCATCATCGGCGACAATTGCACGATCGGCGCGGGCGTCGTCATCGAAAACAGTACCATCGGTGACAACGTCAACATCTCGCAGGGCTGCCAGGTGATGCTGAGCACGGTGGGCGATGGGGCCTTTCTCCCATTCCGCTCGGCGTTGTTCCTCACCACGCTGATGGAACACAGCATCGTGGCGCAGAACACCTGCTTGCAAATGTGCGTCATCGGCCGGCGGACCTTTGTCGGCGCGGGGAGCACGTTTACGGATTACAACCTGCTGACTATGCCCATCCGCGCGATGAACGGCGACGGCATGCTGGCGGACGCGGGCGCGCCGGTGCTCGGCGGTTGCGTCGGCCACAACTGCCGCCTCGGCTCGGGGCTGATTATTTATCCCGCGCGCACGGTTGAGAGCGATGTGATTCTGTTCGCCTCAGCGGAACGCCGGGTGATTGATCGCAACGTGGCCTTCGAGGACAGCGATCACCTCAAGACCCGCGCCGCGCATCTGCATAAGCGGCTGTACCCGCGCAAGGGTGAGAAGGTGATGGAGAGCTGGTAATCCTCTAATTCTCTAACAGCTTCGAGAATTGGAGAATTGGTTATTGAATGGATACCTTCGCCTTCATCATCCACCCGATTGACCCGAAACGGGATGTGAGCCGCAAGTACCCGCTGCTCGGCAAATACCTTTCCGTGGCGCAGATCAATTTCTTCAGCACCTTCGTCCCGCCGGTGTACATTTCCGAGATCACAGGCTTTCGTTCCGAAGCATCGGGCAAAGAAATCAAAGGCTGGTTCGTCGCCTGCCCGTATACGCCGCAACGGATGATGGAGCTGCCGGAACGCACGGTGTACGGCAAGATCACACAGACCGGGAAGATGGCCGAGAAGTTGGGCGCGATGGTGTTGGGCCTCGGCGCGTTCACATCCGTCGTCGGGGATGGTGGATTGACAGTTGCTTCGCAACTGTCAATCCCAGTGACGACGGGTGACTCATACACAGTTGCGGTTGCGGTGGACTCGGTACGTGTCGCTGCGCGCCTGTTAGGCCTTCCACTTGCGTCAGTCGTGGGGGCGCGCAGCGCGTGCACCGCCGCCATCGTCGGCGCGACCGGGGCGATTGGGGCCGTGGCCTCCGAGTTGATTGCGCGCGATGTCGCGCGTTTGTGGCTCATCGGCAAGCCAGGGCGCACCGCTTCGCTTGAAGCGTTGCGCGACCGCATCTTCGCGCGCAGTCTGTGCGATGTCCGTATCGCGCACGATGTCTCTGTGCTGCCCGAGTGCGATGTGGTGTTGACGGTGACGAGCGCGGGCGCGGCCCTCATCCACCCGGAGCATTTGAAGCCCGGCGCGATTGTGTGCGATGTAGCCCGCCCGCGCGATGTGTCACCGCAAGTGGCCGCCATGCGCGAGGATGTGCTGGTGATTGACGGTGGCATGGTTGAGGTACCGGGCGACGTAGACTTTCATTTCGATTTCGGCTTTCCGCCGGGCATGGCCTACGCCTGCATGGCCGAGACGATGGCGCTGGCGCTCGAAGGCCGCTGGGAAAGTTACACGCTCGGCAAAGACATCAGCGTGTCGCAAGTGGAAGAGATTGCCCGCATCGCGGCGAAGCACGGCTTCCGGCTCGGCGGCTTCCGTTCATTCGAGCGCCCGGTGACGGCGGAGCAAATCGCGCGTGTGAAAGGCGCGGTGCGCATGCGCGCACACGCGCAGCAGCAAAGGGAGAGAGTGGCATGACGCAACGGCACTTGCTCATCGTCGAAGACGACGCCGACACCGCCAACTTATTGCAGATGTACTTTGCGGGCAGCGGTTACGACGTGCAACTGGTGGGCCGAGGCCCGGACGCCTTGAGCGCCGCGCGCCACAAGCTGCCGGATTTGATCCTGCTCGACATCAACCTGCCGGGGATGAATGGCCTCGACGTGTGCGCGGCTCTGCGCGCGGCGCCGCGCCCCGCCTACGTGCCCGTCATCTTCATCAGCGAGCGCAACACACAGGCTGACCGCATCGCCGGGCTGAGCGCAGGCGCGCACGACTTCGTCTCAAAGCCGTTTGATTTGGAGGAGTTGCGCTTGCGGGTGCAAGCCGCCATCAATCGCGCCGAACGTGACCATCTCACCGACCCGCGCACCGGTCTCCCCACCGGGCGATTGGTGGACGAGCAAATCAAACGGGTGAAGGAGCAACCGGGCTGGCACACGCTCGAATGCCAGATCGACGCCTTCCGCTCGTTTGTGGATTTGAACGGTTTCGCAGCCGGCGACGATGTGCTCAAATTCGCGGCGCATTTGCTGCGTGAGGGGGTGCGGGAGGCGGGCAGCGCCGAGGATTTCATCGGCCACCCGGCGAACGACACCTTCATCGTGCTGACCGCTGCGCCGGATGCGGCCGGGCTGGTGCGAACGTTGCAATCCCGTTTCGATGAAGAGGTAAAAGCCCACTACTCATTTATGGATGCCGAGCAAGGCTACATCCAAATCCGCGCTAGCGGCGGGCAGATGACGCAAGCTCCGCTGATGACGTTGCGGGTGAGGGAAAAATAACCCCTCACCCCAATCCTTTGCCAGTCGAGGGGATTAGGGGTGAGGGATTAGGCAGCACGAAGACACCGGCAGCGCCGACTGCCGAACGGAGGATGCTATGAACAAAAGCCGATTGCTGGTGGTGGAAGATGACTTCGACATCTCCAACATGCTGCGCATTTACTTCAGCGGGCAGGGCTATGAAGTCAACGTGGCCCCGCGCGGCAGCGACGCACTGGAGATGACACGCAAGGGTCTGCCGAACTTGATTCTGCTGGACATCATGCTGCCGGATATGGATGGCTTCGCCGTATGCGAGCAGTTGCGCAAAACCACGCGCACCATGCACGTGCCCATCATCTTCCTCACCCAGCGCGATGAACGCAGCGACAAGATTCAGGGCTTGACCCACGGTGCGGACGATTACATCACCAAGCCGTTCGACATCGAGGAACTCAAGCTGCGCGTGCAGAACTCCATTGCCCGGCAGGAGCGTGAGAACTCACTCGACCCACGCACCAGCCTGCCTTCCGGCCGCCTGATCGAGGATCAACTCCGCAAGATCATCCGTGAGGAAGGCTGGGCGTTCATGGATTGCGGCCTGCTCAACTTTGGCCGCTTCCGCGACGCCTACGGCTTCATCGCCGGCGATGAAGTGCTACGCTTCACGGCCATGCTGCTCGGCGAGGTCGTGGACGAGACCGGCACAGCCAACGACTTCGTCGGCCACCCCGGCGGCGAGAACTTCGTCATCGTCACCCAGGCCGCGCAAGCTGAGGCGGTGAAGGCCCGGCTCAAAGCGCGCTTCGACGAGGAAGTGAAGACGCATTACAACTTCATCGACCGCGACCGGGGCTTCATTTTAGTAAAGGATGCGCGCTCACCGGAGGGCAGCGAGTTTCAAGCCCCGCTCATGAAGATGACCGTGGGCGTGGTGACGACCGAGACGCGCCAGTTCTCCGACATCCGCGAAATCACCGAGCTGGCCGCCGAGGCCCGCCGGCAGGACGCGGCCTCAGAATAGTCAAGTGGTCAAGTAGTCGAACAGTCAACGCGACTACCCGACTACTCGACTATCAGACTACCCGACTAATGCTGCTGTCCCCCTTCCCCTTCGCGTTCGTGACCATCACCCTCGGCGGGCTGCTGCTGATTGGGGTGTGGCTGGCGTTGCGCTGGCTGGGCTCTCAGCCACCGCACGCGTACGTCACATCGCCGATCCCGGCCACGCTCGAACTGACCGAGGCCGAGTCTGGGCTGGTGATTGCGCAGACCGGGGGCAAGGTGTTGTTCGTCAACGAGCGCGCGCAACAATGGCTGGGCGGCGAGGCCAACGACCTCACCAGCCTGTCGCGCCGCGTGCGCCCCAGCGACACCTTCATCGAATTATTTTCCAATGAAGGCACTGCGCGCTTCAATCTCGGCGCGAGCGGCAAACAAGTGGAAGCGACCTCGCTGCAATTGCCGGCCATCAACGGCACGCCGGCCCGCACCGTCGTCGTGTTGAAAGAGTCCGGGCGGTTGCCGGAACTGGGCGCGGGCGACGAGCGCGCCACGCAAACACTGGCCGTGCTCTCCGAAATCAGCCGCGCCATTTCGGCCAGCCTCGACCTCGGCGCGACGTTCGAAGCGGTGCTCACCAACGTCGGCCGCATCTTCAGCTATGACGCGGCCGAGATCACGTTGTGGGAGCCGGCATCGCAGGTGCTGCGCCCGGCGCAGATCGCCGGCAACCGTGCGTACGCACAACTGGTGCTGCGCGGCGATTTTGCGTACCGGCTCGACGAGGGCCTGAGCGGGTTTGTGGCCTCACGCCGCGTGCCGCTGACCGTGCCCGATTTGCAAACCTTTACGCAAGCGCGCACCAAGGTTCAGCGAGCCGAATTTCCCTTTCGCGCTTATGCCGGCGTGCCACTGCTCGTCGGCCAGCAACTGGTCGGCACGCTGGAACTGATCAGCTACCGGGTCAACGCCTACCGGCTGAGTGATCTGCCGCTGCTCACCGCCATCGCCGGGCAGGCAGCTATCGCGATTCAAAATGCGCAACTGTATTCCGAGCAGCAGCGGCGCGTGGCGGAATTGACCGGGCTGGCCGAGATCGCGCGCGCGGTCGAAGCGACCGCCGACCCACGCGAGTTGTACGGGCGGCTGACGTCGGACATCGCCCGGCTGATGGGCGTGCAGATGGTTGGCTTTCTGCTGTACGACGAACGCGAGCATGCGCTATTGGCCCAACCGCCGTTTCGCGGCCTGCCGGATATTGTGGTGGAGGCATACCGGCTGCCCATTGAGCCGGATAGCATCGTCGAACAGATCTGGCGCGAAAGTCCGTACTGGATGTCGAACGCGGTGCAGAACGACCCACTGGCCGAGACGCTCAATCTGCGCGAACTGGCTGAGACCGCTGGCGTACACACCACCCTCATCGTCCCGATCACCATCGGCAACCGGCGCGTGGGCGCGGTGCAGGTTTCCAATCGTGTAACGAACGCGCCGTTCAACGAGCAGGACGTCCGATTGCTGACGATCTTCGCCGGGCAGACGGCGGCCATCCTCGAGAACGCCCGCCTCGTGCGCGAAGCGGAGGCGCGGGCCGCGCGCACCGAGGGCCTGCGGCAGATTGCGGCCACAGCCGCCGGCGAGGCTGACCTCGACACGATTCTGCGCACGACGATGGAGCAAGCCGCCGCGCTATTGCATTTCGAAATCGGAGTGGTGGCGCTGCTCGACGAAGCGCAAGCCGAACTCATCCCGCATCCGGCCTCCATCATCGGCGAGGCGCGCGAGGAGATCGAAGCCGCACGCATCCGCGCCGACGACCCCTACTTTCAATATTCGGTCACCCGCACGCGCGAGGCTTTCATCACCGGGCATGCCACGCGTGACCGGCGCGTCATCGGGCCGTACAAGCCCATCGTGCAACGCTACCGCATCAACAGTGTGATGGGCGCGCCGTTGACGCTGGGCGAGCGCGGGCTGGGCGAGATTATCGTGGCCGCGCGGCGCGAGAACGCTTTCACCGAGGCGGATTTGCAACTGCTGGCGACGGTGGCCGCGCAGCTGGCCTCGGCTATCGACCGCGCGCGGCTGTACACCGCCACCGACCAAACACTGCAACGCCGCGTCAACCAACTCGAGTCGCTCACTCGCATCAGCCGCGAGATCAATCAAACGCTCAACCTCGAACGGCTGCTGCTGCTCGTGCAATCGGAAGCGCTCGTCGCCACGCGGGCCGAGGCCGGTTCCATCGTGCTACTCGAAACCGATGACGAGAAAGCCGGCACGATTGCGCTGCGCATCGGCGATGACGAAACGCGTAGCGTTTCGTTTAAGCAATCGGCTTCGCCGATTGCCGCGCGCGAGTTGGAATTGATTGAGCGGGATGCGCTGATCAGGGCGCGTGGGCAGCGGGCGGAGATCGATGGCCGCGCGCACCTCGTCGTCCCCATCTTCGCGCTGGAAACGGTGGCTGGCCTCATCCATCTGCACCGCGCCGGCGAGGCCTTCGATGACGAGGCACTGGATGCAGCGGTCGCGCTGGCCGCGCAGACGTCCATCGCTGTGGGCAACGCGCAACGCTACGCCGAACAACTCCAGCGCGCCGAACTGTTGCGCCGCCGCGCCGATCAGTTGTCACAACTCTTCAACATCTCGCGTTCGGTGCGCTCCGACAAATCGCTCGAAGAAAATCTGGAAGCGATTGCCTATGGTATGCAGGAGGCCGTAGGCTTCAACGTCGTCAGTGTGAATTTGCTCGAACCGCAGGTGCGCCGCACCAAACGCGTCGCCGTCGTCGGGCTGCCGCTGCAAATCGTCGAGGCCACGCGCCATATCGAGCAGCCGTGGGAGAACCTGCAACGGTTGATGCGCGACGAGTTTCGCGTCAGCCAAAGCTATTTCCTGCCGAACGAGCGCGCCGCCGAGTACACGCGCGCGGTGCAAACCGCGCCCATGCCCGCGCCGCGCCGCGTGGCGGATGAAGACCCCAACGCGTGGGACCCGGAGGACATGTTCATCGTGCCGCTGGCCGGCTCGGGCAACGACCTGCTCGGCCTCATCAGCCTCGACGACCCGCGTGACGGTCTGCGCCCCGATCGCGCCACGGTGGAGATCGCGGAGATCTTCGCCAACCAGGCCGCGCTGACGATTGAGAACGCGCGCCTGTTCGGCGCAGCCGAGCGGCGCGCCGCTCGGCTACTCGCCCTGCACCGCGTCATCGAGCGCGTCATCGCCCTGCCCGACCGCGCGGCGTTGTGGCAGACGGTAGCCGAGGCCGTGCTGGCCGAGATGAAATTCGATCTGTGCCTCATCGCGCTGTTGGAGCACGGGCATCTGCTGGTGAAGGGCCGCGCGGGCAGCATCCGGCCCGAGATTAAACTTGAGCCGCTGCTACGGCAGCCCAATCCACTTACGCACGTCATCGAGCAAAACTATCCCGCCTTCTCCACCAACATCAAACGATCGGATTGGGAGGCGCTGCCGTTTGTGCCGGTGCTCAACATCTCGTCGTTCGTGTGCGTGCCGGTCACGCTGAAAGGCGAAGCGGTCGGCGCGCTGTTTGTCGGGCAGCAGCATCTGCCGTCGCCGTTCACGGGTGAAGACCTCGACACCTTCACCATCCTCACCAATCAACTGAGCGCCGAGTTGGAAAGCCTCGGCCTCGAGACTGACATCCAAACCCGCGCCGCACAACTGGCCGCGCTGGTGGAGGCCTCGCGCACGGTGACGGCGACGCTGCGCTCGCAGGATGTGGTGCAGGCCGTGCTGGCAACGATGAAGAATGTCGTGCCGCACGACAGCCTGACGCTGTGGTTGCGCGACGGAGAGCAACTCCGTATCGCCGCGGCGCAGGGCTTCGAGGACAACGCCGTGCGCCTCGGGCTGACCGTCAACATCGCCGACAGCGCGCTGTTCGCGGAGATGACGCGCACGGGCAGCGCCATCCGTGTAGCCGACACGCACGCCGATGCGCGCTTCCCCGGCAGCGAGTTCCAGCCCACGCGCAGTTGGCTGGGCGCGCCGCTCATCAGCACCGGCAGCATCATCGGCGCGCTGGTGCTCGACAAGAAGGAAGAGAATTTTTACGCGCCACTCGCGCTGCAACTGCTCTCGGCTTACGCCACGCAGACGGCGGCGGCGCTGGCCAACGCGCGACTATTCGAGGAGAACGAACAGCGCAGCGACGAGATTGCCGCCCGCTCGCGCCGGCTGGCGCTGCTCAACCGCGTGTCGTCGCAACTTACCAGCACGCTCGATGTTGAGAGCATGCATGAGACGCTGGTGCGCGAAGTGATGACGGCCCTGGCGGTATCGGAAGCCACCGTTTTCAGTGTGGATGAGGCCGGAACCCCGGAGCCTGCCCTGCACCTCCCATTCGATGGGCAAGCGCCGGTGTTGCTGGCCGCCGCCTTTGACCGCCTCCGCGAGACCCTTGCGCCGCTGGCAATTGAGGATGTGGCCGCTGACCCGATGACGGCCGGCGACCAGGCTGCCCTCGCCGAGCGCGGCGTGAAGAGTGCCCTCATCATGCCGCTGGTCGCCGCACGCGCCATCGTCGGCGTGCTACAACTCGAAGAGACTCAAGCGCGCCGCCGCTTCACGCCCGCCGAAATCGAACTGGCGCAAACGCTGGCGAACCAGGCGGCAGTGGCGGTGCAAAACGCGCGCCTGTTCACCGAAGTCCAACTCCGCAACGTAGAGCTGAGCCAGCGCAACGAGCGCATGACGTCGTTCAATCAACTCTCCACCTCGCTCAGCGCCTCGCTCGATCTGAGCGCCATTTTGCGCGAGACCGCCGAGCAATTGGTGGAGATGTTCGGCGTCGATCACAGCAGCCTGATTTTAGTAGATGAGCATATGCAGTCCGGTGTCGTCGAAGAGGAATATCCGCCGCTCGGCGCGCTGGGCCTGCGGCTCACCCTCAGCACGGACGCCGTCGCGCATCAAGTGCTGGCGCGGCGCGTCGTCATCGTGAAAGACGTGGCGAGCGACGAGCGGCTGAGCGATGAATTCCGCGCCAAGCTGACGATGATGGGCGTGCAGTCGGCGTTGCTCGCGCCGTTCATCTCGCAAGGCCGCGCCTTTGGCGCGTTCAGCATCGACTCGTTTACGCCGCGCGAGTTCACGACGCCGGATATTGAACTGTGCCAGACAACCGCGGCGCAAATCGCCGCAGCATTGACGAATGCGCGCTCGGCGCGCGATTTGGAGACGCGCGTGCAGCAGCGCACCGGCGAGTTGGAACACGAACGCGAGCGAGTGCAAACGCTGCTGCAAATCACTACCGAGTTATCGAGCAGCCTCGATCTTGATCTTGTCCTCAACCGAGCGCTGAAGCTGGTGACGGAGGCGGTCAGCGCCACACAAGGCTCGATCTTCCTCATTGATCCCGAGTCCGACCGGCTGGTGTACCGCGCGGCGCTCGGCGGCCCCAAGGCGCTGCCGCCCGGCGGGGAGACGGCGCCCTTCAAGCGCAACGAAGGGTTTGTCGGCTGGGTGATCAAACAACGCCAGGCGGCGGTCATCGACAATCTCGAAAACGACAAACGCTGGAAGCAGATGCCCGATCAAAACATCAGCCACAAAAGCGTGCTGGCCGTGCCATTGATGGCGAACGAGGAAGTGATGGGCGCGCTGTTGCTCTTCAGCCCGCTGTATAACGCCTTTGATGAAGATCAACTGCGGCTCGTCGAAGCCGCCGCAAATCAAGTCGGCGCGGCCAGCAATAACTCGGAACTGTATCGGATGATCCGCGATCAGGCCGAACGGCTCGGCTCGCTGCTGCGCACGCAGCAAGTGGACAACCAGAAGAACCGCGCCATCCTCGATGGCATCGCCGATGGCGTGCTGGTGACTGATGCGGATGGCAAGATCATCCTTTTCAACCCCGCCTGCGAACGCATCCTTTCGCTGGAACGGGGCCAAGTGCTGGGTCGGCCGGTGCGCGAATTCCTCGGCATCTACGGGTCGGCGGGCGGCGCATGGCTGGAGGCGGTGACGCGCTGGAGCAACAATCCACAAAGCTACAAGCTGGGCGAGGTCTTCAGCCAGCGCATCGACATCGAAGCCAGCCGCATCGTCAGCGTGCTGCTCACGCCGGTGCTCACCGGCGATGAATACCTCGGCGCGGTCTCGCTGATCCGTGACATCACCCGCGAGGTGGAGATCGACCGGCTGAAGAGCGACTTTGTGACGAACGTCAGCCACGAACTGCGCACGCCCATCACGCCCATCAAGGCCAGCGTGGATTTGCTGTTGATGGGCGCGAGCGGGCCGACTACGCCGATGCAGCAGAACTTGCTCAACATGATCAAGGCCAACGCCGACCGGCTGACGCATCTGGTCAACGATTTGCTTGACACCGCGCGGGTTGAATCGGGCGAACTAGCGGTCGTGAAACTTCCCATCGGCCTGGGCGACGTGGTGGACGATGTCTTCGCGTCGTTGCGCGGCTTGATGACGCAGACGGGCAAATCCATGACGCTACGCGCCGACCTGCCCGACGATTTGCCGCTGGCGCTCGGCGACCCGCTGCGCGTGACGCAAGTGCTCAGCAATCTGGCCGAGAACGCTTTCAACTATTCGAACGAGGACGGCGTTATCACCATCAGCGCTCGCGTGGATGAGGCCGGGCAGGCGATGGTGGTGGAGGTGACGGATACCGGCCTCGGGATCGCGCCCGCCGACCGGGGCCGGTTATTTGACCGCTTCTTCCGGGGCGAAAACGCGCTGGTCATGGCGACCTCGGGCACCGGCCTCGGCCTGCCCATCGCCCGACAACTCATCGAGATGCAAGGTGGCAAGTTGTGGCTGAAGGAAACCGACGTGGGGCGCGGCAGCACCTTCGCCTTTACCTTGCCGCTGGCGGCGACGGAGCAAACAACCGCTTAACGGCTGAGAGCGCAGAGCACGCGGAGAAAAGAAGGCATTTGTTTTTCTCAGCGCTCTCTGCGTGCTCTGCGGCGCAAAGATTGGGCGAGCGGATGGACCGGCTCGCATAAGGAATTAGTTATGGCGAAGATTTTGATAGCGGAAGATGAACGCGATATACGCGACCTGGTGTCTTTCACGTTGCAATACGCCGGCTATGACGTGCTGACGGCTTCGAACGGCGAAGAGGCGTTGCAACTGGCGTTCAATGAAAAACCCGATTTGATTCTAAGCGACGTGCGCATGCCGAAGATGACAGGCTACGAAGTCTGCAAGCGCCTGAAAGCCGACCCGGAGACGCAGCACATCCCGGTGGTCTTCCTCTCGGCCAAAGGCCAGGAGGCCGAGGTGCAAACCGGGCTGGCCGTGGGCGCCACCGATTATCTGCTCAAGCCGTTCGCGCCCGATCAACTCATGGCGCGCGTAGCGGAGATTTTAGCAAAGACAAAACAGTGAGCAGTCAACAGTGAACAGTTAGCAGTTCACTGTTGACTGTTGACTGTTCACTGATCAACCGTTCACTGACCGATGAGCGCCATTATCGTTGACGACGACGTAGTTCATTACGAGGTCCTCGGGCGCGGACGCCCGTTGATCTTCGTCCACGGCTGGCTCGGCTCGTGGCGCTATTGGATTCCGACCATGCAATCGCTGAGCATGGAGTTCCGCACGTATGCCCTCGACCTGTGGGGCTTCGGCGATACGGCCAAGCGGCGCACGCATTACTCGCTCGA
>JBQTJD010000230.1:0-6883 GCA_052387475.1 Anaerolineales bacterium
TCGCGCGCCGCGCCGCTCCTGCGCGTGCCAAATTTGGCCGATGGTCGGAAACTCGAAATCGCTGACGATGACTCGGTTGCGCTCACCGCTGAAATCGAGGGCGCTGGCGATGGCGCTCACGCCCGCAGAGACCGAAGTGCAATCCGCGATTTCATTCGGGTCGGCGTTGACCAGCCCGGCGAAGGCGTGCCGCGCGGCTTCGCTCCGCTCCACCCACAACTCCCACGGCGAGCCTTTCTCGTCCCAATCGCACAGATATTGCTCATATGCACGATGCACGTCAACGGAAAGCGCGCCTTGTGAGCAGCTATTGAGATACGTTTTGGTTTGGAAGATTGGGAAACGGTCTCTAAAACTCATGTGAGCCTTTGCACTTTGTCAGAGCACTCGCATGTCGCCCTGAGCGCGCATGCGTGACCTTTGTTCTGAGTGATTGCATTCGCGCGAAGGGCCTGTGACCGCATAAGTGCGATAGACGCCGCATTGCCGGGAGAGACGCTTCGCGCGATCAGGCTCGTTGCAGTTTTTCGCTCTTGCATTCGCGCTCAGCGTGACAAGCTGTGGGTCGGGCTAATGTCCCAAATAGGCTTTGCGCATCAACTCATTGCTGAGTAAATTCTCGGCCTTGTCGGCCAGCACCACGCGCCCGGTCTGCAGTACGTAGCCGCGATGGGCGACGGAGAGCGCCATGCTGGCGTTCTGCTCGACGACGAAGATCGTCGTGCCCTGCTGATTGATCTGTTGGATGACGTTGAAGTTCTGCTCGACCAGCAGCGGTGCGAGGCCCATCGAAGGCTCATCCATGAGCAAGAGTCTGGGACGCGCCATCAACGCGCGACCCATCGCCAGCATCTGCTGCTCGCCGCCGCTCATCGTGCCACCCGGTTGATTGAGCCGCTCCTTGAGGCGGGGGAAGATCGTGAGCACGCGGTCGAAGTCGTCACGCACCGCAGCGGCGTCATTCCGCAGGTAGGCGCCCATCTGCAGGTTTTCCCACACCGTCATCGGCCCGAAGATGCGGCGGTTCTCCGGCACCACCGCCATGCCGCGTTCGATGCGGTGCGCCGTGGATTTGTCGTGCACCGGCTCACCGCGGAACTCAATTGTGCCGCGCGTGGGCTTGATCAGCCCGAGGATGGTTTTAATCGTTGTCGTCTTGCCTGCGCCGTTGCCGCCGAGCAGGGTCACAATCTCACCCTCGGCCACCTCAATCGTCACATCTTGCAAAATATGACTGGGGCCGTAGTGGGTGTTGATGTTGGTGAGGCGGAGAAGCGGAGTGTTCATTACTTGAGGCAAGGGAGCATGGGGCAGGGGGGAACGCTCACCCTTGCTCCACTGCACTCCCGCTCCTCTGCTCATGTTGTTTGTGTTGTCTTCCCAAATAGGCCTCGATCACTTTTTCGTTCGTCGCGACTTCCTGATACACACCTTCGGCGATCTTCTCGCCATAGTCGAGCGCGATGACGCGATCCGAGATGCCGCTGACCACTTGCATATCGTGCTCAATGAGGAGGATGGTGTATCCGCCGCGCACGCGCAGCTCGCCGATGAGTTGCGTGATCTCCTGCGTCTCATTAGGATTCATGCCTGCGGCCGGTTCATCGAGCAGCAGCAATTTGGGGCCGGTTGCCATCGCACGTGCGATTTCCACTTGCCGCCGGTTGGCATACGGCAGGCTGTATACCGGCTGATCATACGTGCCGGCCAGCCGCTCGCCGAAAAAACCGAGTTTTTCTTCGGCCAATGTGCGCACCTGTTCTTCCTCGCGCCGGAAGCTGGGCAAGCGGAAGATGATCTCTGGCAGGCTGGATTTTGTGCGTGGATACGCCGCGGCCATCACGTTTTCGCGCACACTCATGTTGAGGAACAACCGCAATAATTGAAACGTGCGTGCGATGCCGCGTTCGCAAATCTGATGCGGCTCCAATCCCAAAAGGCTTTTGCCCTCGAAACGAATGTCGCCGCTATCTGGTGTGTAGATGCCGGTGATGAGATTGAAGACCGTGGTCTTGCCCGCGCCGTTCGGGCCGATGATGCTGACGATCTCGCCCGCGTTGACCTTGAACGAGAAGTCGCGGATGACCTGCAATCCGCCGAAGCTTTTGGAGACGTTGTTGAACTCGAGCAGCGCCATAATAGTGGCATCGAATATCGCGAATTGACACGAATTGGTTTCGCGCTCATTCGTGGAATTCGATGCGAGATTTCTACACGATTTCGATTTTGCGGCGACCGAGCAGGCCGTTGGGCCGGAAGATCATCATGATCACCAGCAACATACCGACAAGCAACAAACGTGTCACTGCCGGCTCCGCCGTCAGCCGTGCCTCCCACACGAACGCCAGCAAATACAGCACCGGCACAATCGCCGCCAGCTTCAACGGCCCGGGCTGCATGCGTGAGAGGCCCAGCATGGCCGGGATGAGGGCGACAAACGCCAGGTTGCCGATGAGCAGCGGCTCTTTCAGGATCAAAATCCATTGCTGAGTGAGGATGCCGAATTGCTGGCCGAAACGTTCCAGCGCAGTGGAGATTGACTCGGACGCCACTTCGATGTTGGGCGGGGCGACGAGGTCGGGCGCTACGGCTTGCACGATCAGGCGCACCGCCAGGCCGAAGACAAACAGCCCGCCGAGCAACAGCAGTCCATTCCGGCGGGGGCGCAGCGCTAACAAGCCGAGCACCAGCCCCACATAAAATAAAAGCCGAATCAACTCCGGGCTGCGCAACACCTCCGGCACGATGGAGAGCACGCTCGCGCCGAGCACCGCGCCGGCCAGGTTGCCGATGCCGCCCAGCACCATCATCGCGTATAAATTAATGAGCACATCCGTCCCGAAGGTTTGCGGGAAGGTGCTGCCCTGCCACGCCGCGAAGATGCCGCCGGTGAAGCCCGCAATCGCCGCGCCGCACGCAAACGCCAGCAGCTTGAGACGCCGCGTCGGCATGCCCATTACCTCCGCCGCCAACGCATCCTCGCCCATGCTGCGCCACGCGCGCCCGAGGCGCGATTGATTCAGCCGATAGACCACGATCAAGACAATCACCAGCCACACCAGAAAGACGTAGAAGTATTGCGTGACGGTGGTGAGGGTGTAGCCGAAAAGGCTAAGCGGATCAATTTTCAACAAGCCATTAGCCCCGCCGGTCAGGTTAAGGGTCTCTTCGCGCCCGGGGATTTCAACCTTATCCAGTGTGTTCGCGAGTTGAACGAAGATGAGGCCGAAGCCGAGGGTGACGATGGCGAGATAATCGCCAATGAGGCGCAGCGACGTTGAGCCGAGCAGCAAACCGAAGGCCACGCTCAGGATGGCAACGAGCAGCAACGCCACCACGCTCGGCACATGCACGCCCAGTTGTGGCGATGCCAGCAAACCGTAGCCGTACGCGCCCAGGCCGAAGAAGGCGACGAAGCCCAGATCAAGCAAGCCTGCATAGCCCACGACGACGTTGAGGGCCACGGCCAGCGCAGCGAACATGCACACGTTGCCGAGGATGCGGATAAAGTATTCGTTGTCGGTGAGCAGCGGCACGACGGCCATCGCGCCCAGCACAATGGCGTAGCGCCCGACGAGCGGGATGGCGTTCCAACTGGAAAGTGAGAGACGCTGAGGGACGGTGGTCATGTGGTTGGGTAGTCGAGTAATCGTCACTCGTAGCGTTGCGACTTGTGAAGTTCAACCAACCGCCCATCCGGGTCGCGCAGGTAGGCGGATTGGCCCCAATCAAATTCGCGTGGGCCGATTTCAAACTTCAAACCTCGATCCGCGAGAGCCTGAGCTTCGGCGGCGAGGTCTTGCGCGCCAAAAGCAAAATGATCAACGTTGGGCGGGTCGCCGGGGGTGGCGGGCACTTGCGCGTGAATCAGCAACTTCAGGTCGCCCAACGTGAAGATCGCCAGCATTTCGTTAGCATAGCTTGGTTGCGCGCCGGTGGCTGAAGCGTAAAAGGCCGTCATCTCAGCAACCTGGTCGGTGAACAGCGCGAGTTCAATCATGGGCCGCATCTCACACCTTTTGCGCCGCCGTCGTGCCCAGCAGACCGCGCGGGCGCACGAGCAGGAACAGGATCAACACCAGAAAGGTGATGGCTTCTTTGAACGTTGGCGAGATGAAGCCGACGGTGAAGGCCTCGACTAAACCAAGCAGCATGCCGCCCAGCATCGCGCCGGGGATGTTGCCGATGCCGCCGGCGACCGCCGCCGTGAATCCCTTCAGCCCGGCGGTGAAGCCCATGGTGTGAAAGATGCGCGGGAAAACGATGCCCGTCAGCACGCCCGCGCCGCCCGCCAGCGCCGAGCCGATAAAGAACGTCAGCACGATGATGTGATCCACGTTCACGCCCATCGTCGCCGCTGCTTCACGGTCAATGGCGACGGCCCGCATCGCGCGCCCGAGCTTGGTGCGCTGCACGAGATACGTCAGCGCGATCATCAGCACAACGGCGGCGACGATGACGAGCGCCCGCACCGCCGAAAGATAGGCCGGGCCGATGTCACTGCCGGCTGAAATCGGGATGAGCTTTTCTGTTTTGTACACACGGAACTGTGCGGTGAGAATCAGTTGCACCGCGTTCTGAATCAGAATTGAGACGCCCAGCGCGCTGATGAGCGGCGCGATGCGCGGGGCGTTGCGCAGTGGGCGATAGGCGAACTGCTCGATGGTGACGCCGAGGAGGCCGCACCCGAGCATGGCTACAAGCAACATCAATAGGATGACGATGACCGCCGGGAAACCCGCATCCACCATCGGCACAAAGGCCGTGAGCACGCCGAAGCCAATGAACGCGCCGACCATGTACACATCGCCGTGCGCGAAGTTCAATAATTGCAGAATGCCGTACACCATCGAGTAGCCCAGCGCGATCAGCGCGTAGACGCTGCCGAGAGTGAGGCCATTGATGATCTGTTGGGGGAGTTGGGCGAGGAAGTCTTCCATTGAGGCTGCGCCCCCTTCCCCGGCCCTTCCCCCGTCGCGCGAAAAGCGCGCGACAAGGGAAGGGTGACTCCCTCCCCTGGGCCGCTGTTGTTGCGGCACGAGGGAGGGTTGGGGAGGGGGCCTTTTCCGTTTACGGATAGACCTGCACGAACTTGCCATCCTTCACCTGCGAGATGAAGAAGGCCGCGCCTTCCACCTCGCCGCCCGTGGCGAACTTCACCGGGATGCCAAGGATGCTTTCCTTCATGTCGGTCTTGCCGACCTCAGCCAGCACGGTGGCGCGGTCGAGCGAACCGGCTTCACTGGCGCGGACGGCGGCTTCGAGCACCGCCATCGTCGCCACATAAGTGGGCGGGCCGAAGTTGCCCCAGCCCGTGCCGGTGGCATCGGCCGCTTTGATGACCTCTGCCGCACCTGCCACGCCGTGGATGTCCGGCGCGAAGATGGAGGCGTACGACCCTTCGGTCGAGCCGGCTGCATCGGTGATGTAGTCCTTCTCCGAGAAGAAACCGTCACCGCCGAACACGGGGATATCCACACCCTGTTCCTTCAACTGCCGGGCCAGCAGCGCGCCCTGCGAGGCGATCTGTCCGCCGAAGAACACCAACTCGGCGTTGGCGGCTTTGATCTTGGTGACCAGCGCGGAGAAATCGTTGTCGTCCTGGGTCACCGACTCGCGCTCAGTGGTCACGCCCTTGCCATCCAGCGTAGCCTTCACGATGTCGGCCAGCGTTGCGCCGTACGAGGATTGATCATCCATCACATAAACGCTCTTCGCGCCGACGACATCGGCGATGAAGTTGCCGATGGTCGGGCCTTGCACGTCGTCATTCGGCACCACGCGGAAGAACGTGGTGAAGCCGCTGGTTGAGAGCGAGGGGCGAGTGGCCGATGACGATATGTGCACCAGCGAATCGGCGCCGAGCACCGGCGCGCAGGCTTCCACCTGTCCAGAGCCGGCCGGGCCGACGACGCCGAGGATGGTCGGATCCTCGACCGTCTTCTGGCACACGGGCAGGGCCTTGTCCGGGCTGATGTCGGTATCTTCTTCCACCAACGTGGCAACGTAGTGGCCTTCATTGGCTTTGTTGAAGTCCTCCACCGCGAGGCGGGCGAACAACAACTGCTCCTGGCCGATGGAGGCTGCATCGCCCGTCAACGGGCCGAAAAACGCGATCTTGAACTCAATGGCGGCGGGGGCCTCGGTGGGCGCCGTTGTCGGCTCAGGAGCAGTGGTCGCTGCGGGCGCCGTGGTCGGCGCCGGGACCTGGGTCGGCTCGGTGGTCGGCGTGGCCGCCGGTGCGCAGGCCGCCAGCAACATCGCCGCGCTGGCGACGACGCTCAAGGCGGTCATCAGTTTGTTTTGGCGTTTCATTCTTCAATCTCCTCTAGTACAGTGAATGGTCAGCGAGTGAACGGTGAACAATGGGCTGAGTCGCGATCATCACCTCCTTTTCAACGGGTTGTCAGATTAAGGCGAATTCCTTTTGGATTTACGGTAACTCGTCACACCCGCGAAAGCGGGTGTCCAGGCCATGCCGCTGGATTCAGCCCCAGGCTTTTCCTGGGGACGCTTTCGCGGGAATGACAGCCGTAAATTAATCCGGAAACCGCTCTAAGTGTGGCCACTGCATGTCACCCTGAGCGGCGTTCGTGCGGTTCGAACACCGCTCAGGATGACAAAACCGGCACACTGTTTACGGCAAACACTATGCTTTCTCTGGCACTAACTCGGCTTCGCTCTTCTGGTCAGCGGGCCGATACTTCGACGGGTAGTTCACGATCTTGTCCCACTCGTCGGCGGTCGAGCGGGCGACGAAGGCCGTCAGCGGCCCCTCGCCGATGTTGAAGACCTCGTGCGGCACGCCCGGCTCGATGTAGATGAAGTCCCCGGTCTCGTTGATGACCGAATATTTCAGGTCGGGGCCGAAGTCGTGGCGCAC
>JBQTJD010000231.1:0-2465 GCA_052387475.1 Anaerolineales bacterium
GTAAGTCTCATCGTAAATGGGCAAGCCTCTCGTAGACTTTACTTTGCCGCGCCGAACATCTTGCTCCAGTTTATTGACCATTATCAAATGATTATCACCTTGAACCCATCTCTTGACTTCCACCAGATCAACTGGATAGTTGATCCTCTCAACAACCAGAAGGGTGGCCCGCTGAATGACTGGGGCGATTACGATGATCCTGACATCCAAGCTATCCCAATCAATTGTCAAGTCGTCAGGCTTGTTATCGCTTTCGAGCCACAGCGATCTAATTGAGTCGGGATTTGTTTCGGCCCAAATGGCATATTGAAGAACTTGCGGAATTATTCCGACATCAACTGGAACATTCTTTAGTTCGAGGATGCATACACTTCCGTCGCTATCGATTCCGATAATGTCGGGAACGCCAGCCTTGCTTCCGCCGCGTATTTGGCGCTTAATGAGGAAGACATCTTTGAGCAACTCGGGAGTCGCGTAGATCATCTTTTCGATCTCTTCTTCCGTCTTAAAGGGTGTGTCTATCAAGCTCTTGACGGATTGTCGAGTTTTCCAGAATAGATTAGCCATCTCACTGATCCTGTGATGCGCGAGTGCGCCTAATACATAAATGGGACGCGGGCTTCGCGGCAGTTCCGCCCCTTAGACCCAAATTGCCGCAAGTCATCCGCTGCCTGCTTTCGTCCTCCGTCCGTCGTCCTTCGTCAGACCTCCACCGTCTCATGCAGCTTCGGCGCGTACACATTCGCCATCTTTTCGGCCCGCAATGCTTCGGCCAGCGCGGTGGAGGACTCCGGCTCGCCGTGGACGAGAAAGACATTCTTCACGCGCGGCTTGAGGGCGGTCGCCCACTGGATCAGCAGATCACGCCCGGCGTGGCCGGAGAAGCCGTTGATGGTGGCGACCTGCGCCCGCCGCGTGGACCAGTCGCCGAAGATTTTGACCTCCGGCTCGCGCTCGGCCAGCCGCCGGCCCAGCGTATGCGGCGCCTGCCAACTGACGATGAGGATGATGTTATTGGGGTCTTCGATGTTGTGCCGCAGATGGTGCAGGATGCGGCCGGTTTCCGCCATGCCCGAGGCGCTGATGATGACCAGCGGGCCTTTCGTCTCGTTGATGGCCTTGCTCTCCTCCACCGAACGCGTGTAAGTCAGCGATTTGAAACCAAACGGGTCGCCGTTACTGAGGATGAGTTTTTGTGTGTCCTCATCGAACAGGTCGGCGTGCCGCTTGAAGACATCGGAGACGTTGACGGCCAGCGGGCTGTCCACAAACACCGGGATGGCGGGGATGGCCCCTTCGACGATCATGCGATGCAACTCATACACGATTTCCTGCGAGCGGCCCACGGCGAAGGCCGGCACGATGATCTTGCCGCCGCGCGCCACCGCAGTCTGCACCAGCCCGCGAAACTCCAGAGCGGCCTCCGCCGGTGGGCGATGGTTCTTGGCGCCATACGTCGATTCCATGATGACGTAGTCAATGTCGCGCAGGAACGTCGGGTCGCGCAGGATGGGCATATTGAGACGGCCAATATCTCCCGAAAAGGCCAGCCGAAATTTGCGTGCGCTACCGGTGCCGCGTTCCTCGATCTCGAGCACCACCATCGTCGAGCCGAGCATGTGCCCGGCTTCGCGAAAGGTGACGAGCACGCCCGGCGCAACGTCAAAGGCCTGATCCAGCGGCTTGACGCGGAACTGTTCCAGGGCTTGCGCGGCATCTTCTTCGGTGTACAGGGCCTGGGCGGTGGCCGGTTCGCCGCGCCGCGCCGCCTTCTTGTTGTAAAACGCCACATCCGACTCTTGAATGCGGGCCGAGTCCTTCAGCATGTGCTGGCACACATCGTACGTCGCGGTGGTGGCGAAAATGTGCCCGCGATAGCCCTTCTTCACCAGCAAGGGCAGGTTGCCGCAGTGGTCAATGTGCGCGTGCGAAAGCACCACCGCCTCCACTTTGGCCGGGTCATATAAAAAAGTGCGGTTGCGCACCATGGCCTCGGCGCGTGAGCCTTGATACAGCCCGCAGTCCAGCAGGATCTGTTTGCCGTTGATCGACAGCAGATGCTGTGAACCGGTGACGGTTTGCGCCGCGCCGTGAAAGGTGATTTGCATACGATCTCCTGACTGTTAGTGGGGCATAAACCGTTATACGTGATCCGTGAAACGTGAGTCTTGGGCTGACTGTGACTCGGGCGATGGCCCATGCCCTGGCAAGGAGACGACGCCTCACGCCTCACGTTTCACGTTTTACACTCGTCGCCCCATTCGCTAACACTTCCAATAATTCGGTTCCGTACGTGGCTCGCCGCCATGGGCCTAAGTGTTCGAGTTGCTGCAACTCGGGCAAGGTGCGTGGCGGGCGGCGGGCCATTTCCCACAGCGCCTCGCGCGGCAGAATGACATCCGATTCGACGCCGCGCGCCTGAGCCTTTTGCTTGCGCCATTGACGGAGACGCTCGTATCGCTCGC
>JBQTJD010000232.1:0-6767 GCA_052387475.1 Anaerolineales bacterium
AGCAAGTGGATGTCGCGGCAGAAGTGCGCTCAGCCACCGGCGGACGCGGCGCGGATTACGCATACGTAACCGTCGGCAACGCGCAGGCCGTGACACAGGCGCTCAGTTACGTGCGGCGCGGCGGCACGGTCGTAGCGGTGGGCATGCCGGCCGCCGGGGCCATGGCCTCCCTGCCGGTGGGCGATTTTGTGTACAACGGGCAAAAGGTCATCGGCAGCAGCCTCGGCTCCACCCGCCTGAGTGTGGATATCCCGCGCCTCGTCGGGCTGTATCAAAGCGGCAAGTTGATGCTTGATGAGTTAATCACCAACCGCTATCCGCTCGAGCAGATCAATGAAGCAATTGAAAGCATGGAGCGCGGCGAGGCGCTGCGAAATGTCGTTATGATTTGACCTGTGCATGTCGCCCCGAGCGGCGTTCGAACTGCACGAACGCCGGCGAAGGGCCTCTCGTCGCAATAGTGAGACCCTTCGCGCGATACGATTTCGACAGCATCACTGCCGCGCATTCGCGCTCAGGGTGACCGATTAGAGTTAATGTTCAATGACCACAGCTTCTGACCGCACCGAACGCCGCGCCGCCCGCCGCCAGCAGCGCTCCGAGTCCGCGCTGTTCAAAGTGCCGTTCCGTCCCATACGCAACACGTGGCGCCCGATGGAGTTGCTCACGCCGGAGGGGCTGGAGCAGTTGCACACCGCCTCGATGCGCATCCTCGAAGAGACCGGCATGATGATGATGGACGGCGAGACGCTAGACCTCTGGGAAAAGGCCGGGGCGAAAGTGGATCGCAAAGCGCAACACGTGTGGCTGGATCGCGGGCTGGTGATGGAGGCGGTGGCGAAAGCTCCCGTGTCGTTCATCTGGCGCGCGCGCAACCCGGCGCATAACGTCACCCTCGGCGGCGACTACATCACCTTTGCGCCGCAGGGCGGCGTGGCCTATGTCACCGACCTCGACAACGGGCGGCGGCGCGGCACGCTGGCTGATTACGAAAAATTTCTCAAGCTGGTGCAGATGATGGGCATGCTGCACTACGCCGGCGAGCAATTGATCGCGCCGCACGAAGTGCCGTCGTCGCTGCGGCACTTGCGCCGCCTGCCGCGCGCCATCACCCTCACCGACAAAGCGCTGATGGAAGCCGCGCATGGGCGCATCATTACCCAGGATGCGCTGGCGATGGCGCGGCTGGTCTTCGGCGATGCCGAAGACCAGCCGTACATTGGCGGTGTCATCAATGCCAGCAGCCCGCTGCGCTACGACGACCGCATGCTCGGTGGTCTGCTCACCTACGCGCGCGCGGGACAGGTCACCATCATCACGCCCTTCATCCTTGCCGGAGCGATGAGTCCCATTTCGGTGGCAGCGGCGATGGCGCAGCAAAACGCCGAAGCCCTGGCCGGCATCGCGCTGACACAACTCGTGCGGCCCGGCGCGCCGGTGATTTACGGCGGGTTCACATCGAACATCGATATGAAATCCGGCTCGCCGGCCTTTGGCACGCCGGAGGGCGCGTGGGCAATGAGCGTCGGCGCGCAACTGGCGCGGCGCTATCACCTGCCCTATCGCGGCAGCGGCAGCCTCAACACCAGCAAAACGCCCGACGCGCAGGCGGTGTGGGAGACGCTGTGGACGACGTGGCCGGCCATCCTCTCGCACACCAACTTCATCATGCACGCGGTCGGCTGGCTGGAGGGCGGGCTGACCGTGTCGTACGAGAAGATCATCATTGACGCCGAGTCGTTGGCGATGTTTCAACACTTCCTGGCCGGGTTCGCTTTCAACGATGACACGCTCGCGCTCGACTCGATCAAAGAAGTCGGGTCGGGCGGCCATCACTTTGGCACCACGCACACGCAGGCGCGCTACAGCACGGAGTTCTACGAGTCGTTTCTGGCGGATCGGCAGGGCTACGAGTCGTGGGCGGCGGCCGGCAGCATGGATACGGCCCAGCGCGCCAACGCGGTTTGGAAAGAAGTGTTAGCGCAATACGAGCAACCGCCGCTCGACGTGGCGATCAAAGACGCGCTGGATGATTTTGTGGCCCGCCGCGAACGCGAGTTGGAGGGGATGAATCTCTATGATTGAAGACTAAAGCATTGCATCGAATTTCGCGAATTACGCAAAACAATTTGCGCCAATTCGCGAAATTCGATGCGAGAAAGGCAGGCTAACATGATTGCAACCCCCACCACCGAACGCCGCTCCGCCCGTCGCGGGCAACGGCATGAACTGTCGCTGCTCAAGCTGCCGTACAAGCAGCCGCGCAATCCCTTCCCGCCGCTGGAGATTGCGTCGCCTGAACAGATCGAACAGTTGCACGACGCCTCGATGCTGATCCTCGAGGAGACCGGCATCCACATGCTGGATGATGAAACGATGGAGTTGTGGACAAAGGCCGGCGCAAAGGTCGATCAGGCCGCGCGGCATGTGTGGATTGATCGCGGGCTGCTCATGTCGTTGATTGCCCAGGCCCCACAATCGTTTACCTGGCGCTCGCGCAACCCGGCGCACAACATGCACATCGGCGACAACGCCATCATGCTCCAGCCGGCGGCCGGCATGGCCTACGTCACCCACAACGAAATGCCCCGGCGCACCAGCACTTCGGCGCACGTGCTCGACCTCATCAAGCTCTCGCAGGTCAGCCCGGTGGTGCATGCCTCGGGCGGCTACGTTGAGGCGCAGGACATTCCGATTTCGTTCCGGCATTTGCGCGGCGCGTTGATGGGTTATGAGTACAGCGACAAGCCGATGGGCAGCGCGCTGCATGGCCGCATCATCCCGGCGGATGCGATTGAGATGGCGAAAATCGTCTACGGCGACCCGCTGCCCGCCGAGCCGGTGCTGGGCAGCGTCATCAATTGCAGCAGCCCGCTGCGCTACGACAGTCGTATGCTGGGCGGTGCGATCACCTACGCCCGCGCCAGGCAAATCGTCATAGTCACGCCCTTCATCCTCGCTGGGGCGATGAGCCCGATTTCCATCGCCGCTGCTATCGCGCAGAACAACGCCGAAGCTTTGGCCGGGATTGCGACACTGCAAATCGCGCAGCCGGGCGCGCCGTGCGTGTACGGCGGTTTTACCACCAACATTGACATGAAGTCCGGCTCGCCAGCCTTTGGCACGCCGGAGGGCGCGTGGGCGCTTTCGGTCGGGGCGCAACTGGCGCGCTACTACAAGCTGCCCTATCGCGGCAGCGGCAGCCTGAACACGGCCAAAGCCTCCGACGCGCAAGCCGCGTATGAGACGATGTGGACGCTGTGGCCGGCCATCATGGCCCACACCAACATCATCATCCACTCCGCCGGCTGGCTGGATGGCGGGCTGACGACCTCGTACGAGAAGTTCATCCTCGATATGGAGATGCTGGCGATGTTCCAGCACTTTCTCAATGGCTTCGAGATCAGCGACGATACGCTGGCGCTGGACTTCATCAAAGAAGTCGGGCCGGGCGGCCACCACTTCGGCACCGCGCACACCCAGGCCCGCTACACCAGCGAGCACTATCAACCCTTTGTCGTCGGCGACCGCAGCAGTTGGGAGAACTGGGAAATCGCCGGGTCGCACGACGCGCAATATCGCGCGACGGCGGTGTGGAAAGAGATGCTCACACTTTACGAGCAGCCGCCGCTCGACGCGGGCATCCTCGACGGGCTGAAGGATTTCGCGGCCAAACGCGAACGCGAATTGGAGCATGTGAATCTCTACGACAAACTCTAAAGAGTTTCGCATCAAATTACGCGAATTGGCGTGAATCCCCATTCGTGTAATTCGCGCAATTCGATGCAAGATAGGAAAGCGACCATGATCGCGACGCCTTCTACTGAACGCCGGTCGGCCCGACGCGGGCAACGGCACGAGCTGTCATTACTCAAGCTGCCGTTCAAGCAGCCGCGCAACCCGTGGCGGCCGATGGAGATTCTCAATCCCGAACAGATTGAGCAGATTCATCAGGCGTCGCTGCGCATCCTCGAAGACACTGGCATTGATATGCTGGACGATGAGACGATTGATCTGTGGACGCGGGCCGGCGCGAAAGTGGATGGGGGATTGCGGCGTGTGTGGATTGATCACGGTTTGTTGATGGCGTTGATCGCCAAAGCGCCGGCCTCGTTTCACCACCACGCCCGTAACCCCACGCACACCATCTTCTACGGCGAGAACGCCATCACCTTCACGCCATCGGCGGGCATGGCCTACATCGCCAGCCGCGACTTCCCGCGCCGCACTGGCACGCTAGACGACTTGATTGACTTCCTCAAAGTCGGGCAGATGGTGAACGTGATGCATACGGCGGGTGGCGCGAGCGTGGAGCCGCAGGAGGTGCCCATCTCCGCGCGGCATTTGCGGCGCGCCGTGGCGGTGTACACCCACACCGATAAAGTCACGGGCGGGCCTGCGCACGGGCGCGTCATCCCGCAGGATGTGATTGAGATGGCGAAGATCGTGTGGGGCGACCCGCTGCCCGCCGAGCCGGTGCTGAGCAGCAACATCAACGCCAGCAGCCCGCTTCGTTATGACTCGCGCATGCTGGGCGGCGCGATCACGTACGCGCGCGAGGGGCAGATCGTCACCGTGACGCCTTTCATCCTCGCCGGCGCGATGAGCCCGATCTCAATGGCGGCGGCCATCGCGCAACAAAACGCCGAGGCGCTGGCCGGCATCGCCACACTGCAACTGGTGCGGCCCGGCGCGCCATGTATCTACGGCGGCTTCACGACCAATATCGATATGAAATCCGGCTCGCCAGCCTTCGGCACGCCGGAGGGCGCGTGGGCGATGGCGATTGGCGCGCAGCTGGCGCGGCGCTATCACCTGCCCTATCGCGGCAGCGGCTCGCTGTGCACGGCCAAGGCTGCGGATGCGCAGGCCGCGTACGAGACGATGTGGACGCTGTGGCCGGCGGTGATGTCGAACACACACCAGATCGTGCACGCGGCCGGCTGGCTCGATGGTGGGCTGACGATCTCGTACGAGAAGTTTGTTTTGGATCTCGAGATGCTGGCGATGTTTCAGCACTTTCTCAGTGGTTTCGAGATTAGCGAGGATACCCTGGCGCTTGACTTCATCAAGGAGGTCGGCCCCGGCGGGCACCACTTCGGCACCACGCACACGCAGGCGCGGTACACGACCGAGCATTATCAATCGTTCGTCGTCGGCGACCGCAGCAGTTGGGAGAACTGGGAAATCGCCGGGGCGCAGGATGCGGCCCAGCGCGCCAACGCCGTGTGGAAGGAATTGCTCGCGCACTACGAGAAGCCGCCGCTCGACCCCGGCCTCGAAGAAGCCCTGCGCGATTACGCCACACGGCGCGAGCGCGAGTTGGAGCATGAGAACTTGTACGACAAAATCTGACATTGACTGATTGAGTGATTTGGAGATTGCCAGCGGCAATACAGTCTCTCAATCACCCAATCGCCAAATCTCCCAATGATTCAACGAGACAAGCGCGTGCTGGGGCAGGCGAGCATGTTGATGGAGCAGGCGGTGGATTTTGACCGCTTGCGCCACGACCGGCTGGCGAAGGTGCAGCGCGAGATGGCCACCCGCGATATCGGCGCGCTGGTGCTGACCGACATCATGAACATCCGCTACTGCACCGGCGTGAGCGTCATGCCGCTGTGGACGGCGATCAACCTCGCGCATTACACCCTCGTCCCGGCCACCGGCGAGCCGGTGATCTTCGAATACCCTCAGGCGCAGTTTGTCGCGCGCAAGTACTGGAAGAACGTGCGCGAGGCCGTGTACTGGCAGGCCCGCTTCGCGGATGAGTTGGCCCCGGAAAAATCGGAGGAGTGGGCCGGGGAGATCAAGGACGTGCTCCGGGGTTGGGGTGTGGCGGACGGCAAAGTGGGCGTGGACACACTGGACTACTACGGCTTCACCGCGCTGCAAAAGCAGGGCCTACGCCTCACCGACGCCGACCTGACCATCGAAGCGGCGCGCATTCTCAAGACGATGGACGAGATCGAGCTGCTGCGCCAGTCCGCCACTGTGGCCGAGGTGGCGCTGCACGACATGGAGCAGGCCATCCGCCCCGGTGTCACCGAGAACGAACTGCTGGCGACGTTCTGGCACGGCATGCTGGCGCTGGGCGGCGAGCACTGTTTCACCCGGCTGGTCGCTTCCGGCTATAAGACCAACCCGTGGTTTCAGGAGGCCAGCAGCAAGATGGTGCGCCCCGGCGACCTAATCGGCATTGACACGGATATGATTGGGCCGGGCGGCTACGTGTGCGATATCTCCCGCACCTTTCTGTGCGGTGACAAGGCGACGCCGGTGCAAAAAGAAGCGTATCACATCGCCCATGACTACATCCAAAACGCCATCGAACAAATCAGGGCGGGCTTGAGCTTCCCCGAGTTTTACAGCCGGCTGCCGCTGCTCCCGGAAGGCTATCGCGAGCAGCACTACGGTGCCGTCGTCCACGGGATCGGCACGGACGATGAGCCCCCGTTCATCCCCTTCCCCAGCGAAGAAGGCTCACGGATCAACATGACCGAGGGTGAATTTCGGGAGAACATGGTCGTGAGCGTGGAATGCTACGCCGGCAAGGTCGGCGCGCAGGATGGCGTGAAGCTGGAAGATGAAGTCTGGGTGACGAAAGACGGGCCGGTGGTCATCTCGTTGTATCCGTACGAGTCGAAATTACTGAACTAAGGCCGTATGCTGAGTCGCAGATTGGTATGGCTGCTATTGCTGGTGAGCTTCGTATTTTTCTTTGGGGCGCTCAATTAGGCTTTGCCAACTCTTTGGACTGTCCGATC
>JBQTJD010000233.1:0-2140 GCA_052387475.1 Anaerolineales bacterium
GCAGATGGCGGATGGCGGATTGAATATCAGCGCAACGTTCGGGCGTGAGGTAGCGCGGGCTTTTGGGATAGAAATTGAAGCCTAAATAATCCGCGCCGGCATTGATGGCCGCAAGCGCATCCTCTAATTTCGTAAGGCCACAAATTTTGACACGTATCATCCGGTGATCCGTTGCCCATCCGTTGACGCCAATTCCCGCACCTTCGCGCCAATATCGCTCGCCGTCACCAGCGCCTCGCCCACCAAAATCGCATCCACGCCCAGCGCCGTCACTTGCCGCACATGCTCGGCAGTGAAGATGCCGGACTCTGACACAACGGTAATATGCGGCGGGATGAGGGGCTGCAACCGCGCCGTCGTGTCGAGCGAGACGTTGAACGTGGCGAGGTCGCGATTGTTGATGCCGATGAGCCGCACCCGCGGGATGCGGAGCGCACGCTGAGTTTCTTCCGTGGTATGGACTTCGACGAGCGGCGTCAGCCCGAGGTCAAGCGCCAGCGCGTGCAGATCACGCAGCGTCGCGTCGTCGAGCGCGGCTACGATGAGTAGAATCGCATCCGCCCCAGCGGCGCGTGACTCGTACAACTGCACCGGCGCGAGCACGAAGTCTTTGCGAAGCAAGGGTCGTGAAGCGTGATGCGTGAAACGTAAGTCACGCAAGTAGTCGAGATGCCCCAGGAAAAATTTCTCATCGGTCAGCACCGAAAGCGCGGCGGCGCCATTCTCAATGTATATCTGCGCCAGTTCCGCAATGTTGAGGTGCGGCGCGAGCAAGCCGCGCGAGGGCGAGGCGCGCTTAAGTTCGGCGATGAGTTTCGGATGGCGGCTCGCCCTCACCCCTAACCCCTCTCCCGCTGGGAGAGGGGAACACGCTGCCAAAAAATCCCTCACCGGCGGCGCATCCTTCGCCCGCGCCATTTGCTCGCGCAGGTCGAGCCGCTCAATCTCCGTGCGCTTGTGCGCGAGTATTTCCAGCAGACGATTGGACATCACTCGCTCAGCTTCGGGGCATACGCCTGACTGTACTCAATCAGCGCGTTGAGCTTTTGCAGTGCCGCGCCGGAGCCAAGCGACTCTTTCGCTTCAGCCAACGCAGTTTTGAAATCGCTGGTCTCCGCCGCCAATGCCGCCGCTGCATTCAACAGCACGGCATCGCGCCGTGCACCATTCGTTTGGCCGCCGAGTAGGCCGCGCATCATCACCGCGCTCTCATCCGGGTTGCCGCCTTTCAAATCCGCCACCGTCGCGCGCGCCATCCCCAACTCCATCGGCTCGAGTTCAAATGTCTCCACCGCGCCATCGCGCAAATGGCTGACTCGATTCGGCCCACACGGGTTAAGCTCATCGGTGCCGCCCGCGCCGTGGATGACGAACGCCGCCTGCGAGCCGAGTTCACCCAACACGTGCGCCAGCGGCTCGGTGAGCGAGGGATGATAGACGCCGACGAGTTGCACCTGCGCGCCGGCCGGGTTGGTGAGCGGGCCGAGCACGTTGAAGATCGTACGCTGGCCGAGTTCTTTGCGCGGGCCAACGGCGTGCTTCATGGCCGGGTGAAACTTCGGCGCGAACATGAAGCCGATGCCGACCTCGTCAATCGCGCCGCCGACTTGCTCCGGCGTCAGGTCGAGGCTGAGGCCGAGCGCGGCCAGCACATCGGCGCTGCCGCATTGCGACGAGGCCGCGCGGTTGCCGTGTTTGGCCACGCGGCGACCCGCGCCCGCGATGACGAACGCGGCGGCGGTGAGATGTTGAATGTATGCGCGCCGTCGCCGCCCGTGCCGGCGGTGTCGTACAGGCGACCGGTGCGCTGTGCCGTTGGCACAGCCACCGCATTGGCCCGCATCGCGCGCGCCGAGCCGGTGATCTCTTCGACCGTCTCACCCTTCATCCGCAGCGCCACGAGGTACGCGCCGATTTGCGCCGGCGTGGCCTGCCCGGTCATGATGACGTGCATCGCCTCCTGCGCCTCGGCGGTAGTGAGGTTTTGGCGATTGATGGCTTTGGCGATAAATGGCTTGAGCATGATGACCTCCGCAACAAACGGTGAACGGTAACCAGTCAACAGTTGCGACTGCTCACTGTCCACCGTTTACCGTTGACTGGTTTCTAGAAAGTTCTTCAGTATCAACTTGCCGTGCTG
>JBQTJD010000234.1:0-2598 GCA_052387475.1 Anaerolineales bacterium
TGCCGTACTTCCTGCCGGCGGCGGCGCTGGCGATGCTGCTCACCGTACTGGCCGGCCCCAACCTGGCGATTACGGTGGCTGTCGCGATGGGGGCGCTGGTCGGCTATATCGGCGGCAGCAGTTTGGAGTTGACGATTTATACCGCCATGGGCGGCCTGGTTGCCGCCATCGCGTTGGGGCGCGGCGAACGCGTAGACCTGTTTTTCTGGGCTGGATTGGCCAGCGCACTCGCCAACGTCGGCATCTTATTGATCTTCCGCGTAGTCAACCCGGCAACCGACATCGTGGGCCTGGCGCAACTCACGGCGGCCAGTCTCATTAACGGCGGCATCTCCGCCGCTCTGACGCTGATGATCTTTTTCGCCATCGGCGGGTTGTTCGACATCACTACCAGTCTGCAACTGGTTGAACTCTCACGACCCGATCATCCGTTGCTGCGCTTTATCCTGCGCAACGCGCCGGGCACCTATCAGCACAGTTTGCAAATCGCCAATTTGGCCGAGCAGGCCGCCGAGCGCATCGGCGCCAATGCGATGCTGGTTCGAGTGGGCGCGCTCTATCACGATTGCGGCAAGGCGCTGCACCCTCAATACTTTATCGAGAATCAACTTGATCAAACCAACGTCCACGAGACGCTCGACCCGGCGACCAGCGCGCATGTCATCATCCGGCATGTCCCCGACGGATTGGAGATGGCGCGCAAGCACCGCCTACCCTCGCGCATCAAAGACTTCATCGCCGAGCATCACGGCACGATGAAGGCGATGTATCAATATCGCCGCGCGCTCGAGGCCGCCGGCGGTGATGAAAGCAAAGTGGATGAGGCCCGGTTCCTTTATCCCGGCCCGCGCCCGCGTTCGCGTGAGACCGCCTTGCTCATGCTGGCCGATGGCTGCGAGGCCAAGACTCGTTCTGACCGGCCACGCACCGAAGACGACATTGACCGCATTGTGAAAACGGTGCTCGATGATCGACTCGCCAAAGACCAGCTCGACGACACCGACCTCACGCTACGCGACTTGCAGGACATCCGCGAGTCGTTCGTCAACACGTTGCGCGGCGTCTTTCATCCACGGGTGCAGTATCCCGAATTGCCCGCCGCGACTCCTGCGACCGACCTGCCCCTCAAGCCGGAGATCAAGATTGACGAAGGCAAAGTATACGGTTCACCTTCAAATTGATCCGGCGTTCCGCAAGCGCGTGGCCGCCGCCACATTGCACGACGCCGCCCACGCAGCGCTCACCCAGCAAGACACAGCGACGGGCGCGGTGACGATCCGCATCACAGGCGATGCAGAATTGCAACGGCTCAATCGCGACTATCTCAGCTACGACTACGCCACCGACGTGTTGTCCTTTCCTTCTGATGAAAACGAAGATGGGGTGCGCTACTACGGCGACCTGGCGCTGTCACTGCCGCGTGCGGCGGCGCAGGCGAAAACCGGTGGCCACTCACTGAGTGCGGAGTTGCAGTTGCTCGTCGTCCACGGCGTGCTGCACCTGCTCGGGCACGACCACGCGACGAAGCGCGAGCAGACGCGCATGTGGGCGGCGCAGGCAAAGATTCTAAAAAGTTTAGGTTCGGAAATTACAGGGCCGACAACCTCACCCCCGCCCTTCGGGCACCCCCTCTCCTGACCGCGCATCCGACACAGCGCATTACGATGTCTGGGCGCGCGGTCAGGAGAGGGGGACAGGGGGTGAGGTCACGGCGTACGCGCGCAACGAATGCCGAAAGCGTCGCGCGAGTCGTTGGAGCCGTAGAAGAGGCGGTACGTGGACATCGCTTCCTGATCGTCGCTGTTCCAATTCCCACCGCGCAATACGTTGCAATCGCCGCCTTGACAGCCGGTGCGCTCCGGGCCGTGCGGGTTATCCTTCGGTGAGACGGCGTAGTAGTTCGGGTCGTAGAAATCTTCCACCCACTCCGAGGCATTGCCCGCCATATCCAGCGCGCCGTACGGGCTGATGTTCCCCGCGTAACTGCCGACTGCCACTGTGTCGCCAAAGCCGGACGCGCGGAAGTTGAGCCGTGCAGAGTCGGGTGCATCGTTGCCCCACGGATACAACCGCCCATCAGCGCCGCGCGCTGCTTTCTCCCACTCTGCTTCGGTGGGCAAACGACGGCCCGCCCACTCGCAATAGTCCTTCGCTTGAAACCACGACACATACAGCACCGGCTGGTTCGCGAACTCCGGCACATCGTAATACTGCGCGCGGGTGATAGAGCTTGTGTCCAACGGTGGACTGCACAGGCCGGAGGCCACGCACAGCGCGTACATCGCATTCGTCACTTCGAGTTGGTCAATCCAAAATGATTCGAGATACACCGTGTGCGCGGGTCGCTGATCGGCGGGGCCGGCGTCGTTGCCCATCACAAACTCTCCTGCCGGCACATAGACCTGCACCATCCCATCGGCTGAGGCGACTTCCGTCGCGCCGGCCTCGGGTGTGAGAGTCAATGTCGGTTCGAGGGTGGGCGCGTCGGCTGGCAGAGCCGCGAGCGTGGTCGTGGCGATGACGATCGCGGCGGTGGGCGGCGAAGTCGGTGCAGTTGTTGGCTCGACGGAGGCGGGCGGGTTCAATAGCGAGAAGCCG
>JBQTJD010000235.1:0-3814 GCA_052387475.1 Anaerolineales bacterium
GCCCTCGCCCCCCCCCCGCTCACCCCGTCGCACCGCCCCCGCGGCCCGCCGCGGGGCGTCCGCGCCCCACCCGCGCAGCGCGGTGGCATGGGAGAACGCGCGGAAGACCTCGGCGGGCGGGGCGGCGATGGTGCGGGTGAATTTGAGGGAAGTTGTTTTGGGCATGTGAGTCCTTTCGAATGAGTCAGTCAGGCAGCGAAAAGCTGAGCCAGTCTATCCAGCTCATGCAATCCACTCTGCCATTTGGTGTGGGCGCGGCTTGCGCATCGCCCGCAGATAAATACTGGCCTTGCCGTAAAAGATGATCAGGGCTTCTTTGTAAATGTCCAATTGAATGTGGATCGGGACCGTAAAGCCGCCGCCGCGATCAACGATCTTGCTGGCGAGGTCCTCGTCTGAGAAGCTCTCGATCACCCGGTCAAGGTCCGCGTCGAGCGCGGCGTACCACGCCTTAAGCGCGGCCACACTGCCGGCGATAGCTGGGTCGGGGTGGCGATAGCCGAAGTTTTGCTTGAGCGTTTTGAACGACTCGATATATGCGTGCTCAACCTCGCCGATTTCTTTGCACAACTCACCCAGCATCAACGTCTCGCCGCCGAGTTGATGGCCGAGGTCGGCGTCGGTGAGCACGTCCATCAATTCGGCGCGGATGGCTTGATACTGTTTGAAGAGAGGGAAATAGTCGCGGACGAGGTTGTTCATGGTGATGGGAGTGCTCCTGTGTGTTGCCGTAGACGAGCCGGCTAAGCGAAGCGGCAGCGTCTCATTACCGGGACTGACCTAAGGTCCTCATTCTCTCCAGCGCTTTTGAGTAGTCGCCCGCATCGTGATAGGTCCAGCCGATGAGCGAGCCGAGCCAGTTGCGGGCGCGCGGAACTGACGCTCGGCGCCGACCGGGTTGTCGTAATTCCAGAGCGAGTCAAAGTCGGTCATAGGAATTTGCTGGCCAACTTGTGTGTCAGCGCGACGCTGGTATCGGTTGGGTCCCACGTCATTACCTGGGCGTGGACGATGGCGGCGTGCTTGCGGCTAATATCGCGCAGGGCGTTGCCGACGGATTTGCGCACATACTCGCTCTCGTCGGCGCACAACGCGGCGAGCAACTCAATGGCCAACGCCGGTCGCTCGCGGAAAAACGGTCGCGCCGTCCAGATGCGGAGGCCCTCTGTGACCGCCCGCCGAACGTTGGAGGTCGCATCCGTCAGCCAGGCGCGGATGACGGGCAACGCCGTTTCGTAGCCGGTGTCTTTGCAATAGCGGTCAAAGGCCTGCGCCAAAATCTCCTGCACACGCCAGTCGGCATCCCGGCTGATACGGGTGCGCATGAATCGCAAACATGTCGCTGATTGCGCCGCCATATCACCGAAAAGAAACGTCGCCAGCATCCGGGCCTGTGGCACTTCGGAGGTGAAGAGCGTTTTCGCGAGGGCGAGCCGCTCGTTAGCCGGACGCTCGGCCAGTTCATCCGCCGCCCGGCGTATGCCGGTGAAGCCATGTTGCGTGCGTTGGACTCTCGTAATCAAGGCTGCCCGCTCATCCATCTCAAGCCCGCGAGTTGAGGAAGATGGTGAAATCCAGGTCGCCGGGCGATTGGCCGTAGTTTGTCAGGATCATCGCCGCCTCGCTGCGGTGTTGCGTGCCGTGGTTGACCACGTGCAACAGGCAATGCCACAGCACACGTTCGCGCTTCACGCCGCTGGGCGTGGTGTAACGCACCCAGCCGAGCAGCGCTTCATCGCTGAGGCCGGCCACGTACGCGCGCATGGCGTGTTCGACCTCGCGCCAGCGTGTCGCTAAATCGGCCAGCGCCGGGAATTCGGCCTCTGTCCAATCCTCGGTGAAGGTGCCATGCTGGCACAGGTTGCGCCAAAAGTGTTCGGCCTCGCCGGTGTGCACGAGGATAGCGCGCAGGCTGCCGTAGGTGTTCGGCACCGGGGCCACGAATTGCTCAGGGGTGGTCTGCGCCGCTGCCTTCAGAATCTGTCTGTTGGCCCAATAGTTGTAGTCGAAGAGGAGTTGGATGTCTTGAGTGTTCATGCGTTCATCCTTTACTGGGCCGCCTCGCCAAAACGCAGCAGGTTGTGGCTTGGGTCCACGGCGGCGAACTCTCGCTGGCCCCACGGCTTGGCCTCCAGCGGGCTGATGATTTTCGCGCCGGACTCGCGAACCTGTGCGAATAGGGCGTCAATGTCCGTGACACGAAAGTAGCAGCCGGCGTCGTTCTCCAGCGGGTTGAGGTCACGCTGGACAAAGAGTTGGAGCTCCGCACCGTCGCGCTGCACAATTGCATAATCGCCATCATCGTATCCGACCGTGAAGCCGAGCCGCTGATAAAACGCCACGCTTTCATCGAGGCGGGCGGCAGGCAGGATGGGGATGGCGGAATTGAGTCTCATGCCACCGGCTCGAACAATTCAATCGGGTTGCCGGACGGGTCTTCAACCAGCACTTGTCGTCCGCCCAGCCACCAGCGTTCTTTTTCTTCAAAGCCAGGTAGTTGTGTATAAAACGCCAGCGCGGCGTCCACGTCGTGAACAAAGTAACGAATGTCGGCCATGTTTCCTCGTCTGATGATCAACCCACGAGCTATTTTGAGGCGCTGGCTTTCTTTGCCGGTGCGCGAACGCTTTAGGGATATAGGTCAGCGCGTCGGGCGTCTTGCAATTCGTCTGGCCGTGATCGACCTCCACCTGACCAATCGCCCTGGCGACCGCGAGCGCGCGCTTCTGCAGCGTGGCCGTGCGCGTTCCAATGGCGATGAGAGCGTTATTCATCGCATAACGCGTACGGTTCTTGCGATGATGAATGTCTTGCTCGATGATGTCGAGGTACGGCTCGAAGTAGTCGTCGGGCAGGTTGGGGTTGTGCAGGGCCAGCGCGCCGAGGATGCTCCAACCCGCTTCGCCCACCCACTCGCCTTTGGCCGGCGTCCACTTTTTTATTTTGGCGCGCGCATGCGGGGTTTGCGCCGCAAAGCGCGAGAAAGCCTCGGTGATGCCGTAGTTGTCCAACTCCCTGGCCCAGGCATCGAGTTCTTTGCTGCTGATTTGCTCCGGGTCGGCGATCAGCAGCGCCAGGATGCGGGCATCGTGATTGCCGCTGGCCCACAGTCCCAGCGTCAGCGCGTGATCAGTCTTGATCTTTTTTTTCAGCGCGCCGAGGTTGGCGTAGCTGACGCCATACATCTCGCCTTTGACGCCGTGACGCGCGTATATCTTGCGGTTCTGCGCCGTGCCAGCCTTTTCCAGTTCAGCGAGGGCCTCCTTGACATTCATCAGAGGGTCTCCTTGTAATCCCGAGTCTGAATCGAGGCCTCCAGTTTCAGAATTAAGTCGCCCGCTGTCTCGCCGGAAAGTCGGAAGCCACATTTTTCCAGCACTCGCACTGAAGCGCGGTTGTGCTTGACCACATAGGCATACAGCGGGCGTGTTTTTTCGTACTCGAGGAATTTTGAAAGAGCCCGCGTGGCGATGCCCTTGCCCCAGTATGGTTTGCCAATCCAGTAACCGACTTCGCGTTCACCGGACTGTTCCCAACTCACGATACTGCCGGCTACTTGCCCATCGAAGAGGATGGCTTTGGCGATTACGGTCGCGTCGCTCGTAATCTTCGCCCAGTGGCTGACGAACGCTGGTCGTTCGCGGGCCGGGAAGGCGGCCATCTGATTTGCGACTGGGTCCTGTTCGTATTCAAAGAAGATGGGAATGTCGTCTTCTTGCACATCCCGCAGTTGGACATCAATGGTCATGGACTTCAGAGCAACGGCCTGATCGGCGCCCAGGGTGATTAGATTTGATAGAGTTGAACGAGATTG
>JBQTJD010000236.1:0-5450 GCA_052387475.1 Anaerolineales bacterium
CCAGCCTTGACTTCCTGCTCGCGCTCGCGCGGCACAGCGCCGCGCACCCCATCTTGCTGCTGCTTACCTATCGCGACGACGAGCTGCATCCCGCCCTGCGCCACTTCCTCGCGGAACTCGACCGCGCGCGGCTGGCGACTGAACTGACGCTCAAACGCCTCAGCCTCGCCGAAGTCGAGGCGATGATCCGCGCGATCTTTGCGCAGCCGCAACCTATCCGGGGTGAATTCGTGAAGGTCGTTCACGAATTCACTGACGGCAATCCGTTTTTTGTTGAGGAGACGCTGAAGGCGCTGGTGGCCTCGGGTGACATCTATCAACTCAACGGGGTGTGGACGCGCAAGCCGGTGACTGAGCTGCGTGTGCCACGCACCATCCACGACGCCGTGCAGCGCCGTGGGGCTCAACTGAGCGACGGCGCGCGCGAATTGCTGTCATTCGCCGCGGTCGCTGGGCGGCGCTTTGATTTCGTGCTGATGCAAGCAGTCACCGGACGCAATGAGGGTGAACTGCTCGGCGCGGTCAAGGAACTGCTGGCCGCACAGCTCGTGGCCGAGGAATCCGCCGACCACTTTGCGTTCCGTCACGCGCTCACGCAGCAGGCGGTGTACACGGGCCTGCTCGCCCGTGAGCGCCGCGCGCGACATCGCCAATTGCTTGAAACGATGGAGCGCGTGTATGCCGGCTCCGCCGACGCGCACCTCGAGGCGCTCTCACGGCACGCATTCGAAGCGGAGCAATGGGCGCAGGCGATGAACTACGCCCGCCGCGCCGGTCAGCGCGCGCAGAGCCTGTACACGCCACGCGCCGCCCTCGAGCATTACACGCGCGCCCTCGAGTCTGCGCGGCAACTTTCTGCGCCGCCCCCGCTGGACGTGCTGCGCGAACGCGGGCAGGTTAATCAAACGCTCGGTGACTTCGACGCCGCACGCGCCGACCACGAACTCGCGCTCGAAACGGCCCGCGCCGCCGGTGAGCGCCGCGCCGAATGGCAAGCGCTGATTGACCTCGGCTTTCTGTGGGCCTCGCGCGATTATGAGCAGGCCGGCAGTTACTTCCGTGAGGCGCTCGCTCTCGCGCCCGTGCTCGATGACCCGGCCACGGTGGCCGCCACCCTCAACCGCGTCGGCAACTGGCACGCCAACACCGAGCAGCCGCTCGAAGCGTTGCGCTATCATCACGAAGCCCTCCGGATTTACGAGTCGTTGAACGACAAGCCCGGCCTGGCCGCCACGCACGATTTGCTCGGCATCACCAATTACATCTTCAGCGACATCATGCAGGCGGTGAGCCACTATCAAAAAGCCATCGCTCTCTTTCGCGAACTCAACGACCAGGGCGGGCTGACTTCCAGCCTCATCATCGTCTCCTCGCGCGGCGCGGATTATCTCGGCAGCACCGCCGTCGTTTATCCTTCCACTCTGGCCGAACGCCTGAGTGATGCGACCGAAGCCCAACGCCTCTCACGCGAGACCGGCCAGCGACCGGGCGAAGCGATGAGCCTGATGTGGCTCGGCCTCACTCACGCGATCTCTGGCGGCTACGGCCCCGCACTCAATTTCATCCGGCAAGGCCTGGCCATCGCCGAAGAGATGCAACACCGGCACTTCATGACCGTCGGGCATCTGCTGCTCGGCACGCTCTATCTCGACCTGCTCGCGCACGACCGCGCGCAGAGCCACCTCGAGCAAGCGTTGACCTTCGCGCACCAGACCAACTCTCTCGTGTGGGTCGGCGTCATCACCGGCAATCTCGCCCTCACCCATCTGCAAGGCAACGACGCCGCCAGCGCGCGGGCCGCCGGCGCGCGCGCCGCCCTCACCACTCACCTCACGCCCGAGATGCCGATGGTGTCCTTCGGTCAACGACAGATGTGGTGTGCGCGCGCGGCGCTGGCGTTGGAGGAAGGGGAGGCCTCTGCCGCACTGGATATCGTCGAACGCCTGATTCGCTCCGCGCCCAACAGTGATGGAGGCCGGGAAGCCGCGATTCCCCGTTTGAATCTTTTGCGTGCGGAGGCGCTCACCGCGCTGGGCCGCCACCGCGAGGCCGAGTCGGTGGCGCAGGCCGCGCTGACGGCCGCACATCAATTGGATCTTGCCTCGCCGCTGTGGCGGCTGCATATTGTGCAGGGCCGCAACTATCTGGTGTGGGGCAAACGGGATGAGGCCGCACAATCCTTCGCGGCAGCGCGCGCCATCTTCGAGCCACTGGCTGCCGCCATCCCCGACGTTGCCCTGCGCGAGAACTTCCTTCGGCAGGCCTCCGCGCCCATGGCCCGCGTCAGTGTTTCATCCCCGCGCCGCAAAGCCAAGCAGCAGTTCGGCGGCCTCACGGCCCGCGAGCGCGAAGTGGCCGCCCTCATCGCGCAGGGCCAATCCAACAAAGACATCGCTGAGGCGCTGACGCTCAGCCCGCGCACGGTGGAAGTGCACGTCACCAACATCATGTCCAAGTTGAACTTCAACAGCCGCGCGCAGATTGCGGTCTGGGCGTCCGCCAAAAAACTTGGCAGCGTCACGTAGTGTGGCGCATGTCACCCTGAGCGCGAATGCATGGCACTTATGCTCAGCGCCATTGCGCGGGAAGGGTCCCTCTAAAGAAGAGAGAGGCTCTTCGCGCGATAAGAACCGGCCATGACGCAGTAATGCGTACGCGCTCAGAGCGACACGTAATACACAGGCGACACAAAATCTAAGTGTTTTCCACGACGCCCGACTGGGCGTCTTTTTTTATTATGGCAGCGTAATCAGACGAGGACACAGCCGCAATGGACAACCAATCAATCGCCATGCTCGCCGGGTCGGTCTCCAGTGTGATGTTTATGACCAGCACCTTGCCGATGTTGTTCAAAGCCTTTCACACCCAAGACCTGCGCTCGTACAGCCCACTGCAAATCGCGCTGGCGAATGCCGGCAACGGGCTGTACTGGCTGTATGTGCTCAGTTTGCCTATCGGCCCGATCTGGTTTCTGCACGCCTTCCACACGTTGACCACCGGGCTGATGCTGGTTTTCTATCTGCGGTATGAAGCGGCCCGCCGAGTAAGCGCGTTCGAGTTGCGGCGAGCCGTGCAATAACATGCTACCCGCAAAAATTTTGTCATTCCGAGCCGCATAAGCGAAGCGACGTTTGCGGCGAGGAATCTCTACTTTGGACCGAGAGACTCCTCGCTTCGCTCGGAGTGACACTGACCAATGCGTAGCGCGAGTCAATAACATCATCAACCCTGCGGTCGCCGACGCGGCCGCTTATTCTCGAAAGGAGAAACCATCATGACCCTCAATCTGCTCAGCCAACTCGCGCCCGGCGTCGCCCGCGCCGGCGAGGGCGAGACCCTCAACGTCTTCGGCCACACGCTGACCTTCAAGCATTACGCCGACGAGTTGAATGACGCCGCGTTGCTCTGGGAACTCAGTTCGCCGCCCGGCACGATGGTGCCGCCGCACATCCACGAGGTCGAAGACGAGTTTATCTACGTGGCCGAGGGCGAACTGGAGGTGATGATCGGCGGCGAGACCTTCACGGCCCGTGCCGGTGACCTGATCAAGATGCCGAAGGGTGTGCCGCATGGCATCTGGCAAAAAGGCGCGACGACGACCAGGACGCTGTGGGCCGTCATCCCGGCTGGTAAGATGGAATCACTGTTCCGCGCGCTGGGCGCATTACCCGCCAACCAGCCCCCCGACCCGGCCAAGGTCGGCCAGATCTTCGCCGAGCACGACCTGACGTTGCTTCCGCCGCCGGGGCTGTAACCAGTAAACAGTGAACAGTGAACAGTGAACAGTGCTCACCGTTCACTATTCACCATTCACCATTCACCATTCACTCACACCCATCAAAGGAGAAACCTCATGTCCACCGAAAGCAACAAAGCCCTCGTCCGCCGTTACCGTGAGATTTACAACACCAACCAGCTCGATAAGCTGGGCGAAGTGCTGGCCGACAACTTCGTGCCGCATACCCTGATGCCCGGGATGCAGCCCGGTCTTGAAACGTACAAACAGATTCACGGGATGGCCAAGGCCAGCTTCCCCGACATCCAGACCAAGACCGAAGACCTGATTGCCGAGGGCGACAAGGCGGTGGAGCGTTGGACGCAAACCATGACGCACACCGGTGCACCGTTCTTCGTCGGCAACATCCCGGCCAGCGGCAAAGCGGTGCGCACCACCGGCATCAGCATCTACCGCATCGCAGACGGCAAAATCGCCGAGCACTGGGCGGATATGGATTTCTTCGGGGTGATGGCGCAACTCGGCGCGATCCCTGCACCGGGCGCGTAATCTGCTGATCGCACCGAATTGCGCGAAGGCATGCTCGTCGGGGCGGGCTTGGGTTGGGGACAACCCCGCCCCGATTAGGTCATGGCAGACGAGCGACCACATCGGTCTGATACGTCACTGGGGGTGTGGGTTTCTCGTTGACAATCAATTGAAACGCGTCAGGCCGGGCATAGTGGCCCGTCACGTCAACTTGCGCCCTAGTAGGCTGCGGCTTCACAGGTGAAGCTACATGCCTTCTCCACCGTGGCCTCGCGATTGAAAAGGACTGGGGCCGCCTATGCGACCGCCACTCTCACATTCGGGAAGCGTTCGACCATATTTCTCCTCAAACGAACTCATTCCATTTCTCGCAAGAATCAGCCAGTTCACGAGAATGCCGGGTTCTTAGGATGCGCGGTTGGGTGGCATATGGTTTGTAACCCCGTCTTTCTTAATGACGAGCCGCTGGTGTCCAGCCAGTCAGAGAGTCTGCCGAGATCTCTAATCCAACAGGGCTCATGTTTTTGTGCTTGACGTCAATATAGCGAAGAATAAGAATGCGGACTCTCTCACGCGCCGTGTCTAACAAGTGGGTTTCGGGTGCTTCCCGTACACGGGCATGACGGGTATGGGTGTGAGCCAGCCTTCCGATTTCCTCGAACCAAGCGATGGTCAAGCCCAGCGTGTTAGCGGCGGGAGCAAACGCCGGATTGTTGACATCCGTGCGTTCTTCAAATGTCCAGAGAATCCACTCAACCGAACGCCAAAGAAGAAATAAGCAGAACTCAGGATACTTGAGCGAGGTGGAGTAATCCTGAAGGGCGTATAACAAATGTCGGTCGGTGAGCAAGAATGGGAGCCAGCTTACCCCAACGGGTATTGCATCGTTTGAGCCTAAAGGCTTGGAGTCAGTGAGTTCATCGACAGGTGGGATGTGAGCCACCCAGGCGCCATCACCTTCGTAATGTGCCATCACCTCGTCCGACTCTAATGCAATGTTCGCTTCTGTCAGTATTGATTGGCCGAGCAGTAACCAATTCACGAGATTTCTCATGGTCGAGCGCATCTTGGCCACGGCCACTCCTCGATCAATCGGGTCATCGTGAGAATAATTGACCACAACATACATGTGATTGCGGACAATCTGAAAACTAAAATTGCAGTATTGCCAACCGGGCTCTCCGGG
>JBQTJD010000237.1:0-6256 GCA_052387475.1 Anaerolineales bacterium
ACCGCCGCTCAGGGCGACATTAGGCAAATTCACTTAAGATAGATCTTTAAGCCCGGCCAGCGCCGCCTGCGCTGCTGCCAGCCGTGCGAGGGGCACGCGGAACGGTGAACAGCTCACGTAGTCCAGCCCGACGTTGTGAAAGAAGACCACCGAGCGCGGGTCGCCGCCGTGCTCGCCGCATACGCCCACCTTGAGATTTTCTCGCGCGGCGCGCCCACGTTCCGTCCCCAGCGTCACCAGTTGGCCCACTCCGTGCACGTCAATCGTCTGAAATGGATCGTCCGCCAGCAAGCCACGATCCACATAGCCCGGCAGAAAGCGTGACGAGTCATCACGGCTCAGGCCGAGCGTGGTTTGTGTGAGGTCGTTCGTGCCGAAGGAGAAAAACTCGGCGGCGCTTGCGATTTCGCCGGCGGTGAGCGCTGCGCGCGGCAACTCGATCATCGTGCCGACCGTGAATTCGACGCGCACGCCGTGGCTCGAAAAAACTTCCTCAGCGATGCGGCGCACAATGGCTTCCTGCTGCTTGAACTCGCTTAAAAAGGCCACTAGCGGGATCATCACCTCGGGCATGATCTTGACGCCCTTCTCTTTGCAGCGCACTGCCGCGGTGAAGATGGCGCGCGCCTGCATCTCCGTCACTTCCGGATAGATCACCCCGAGCCGGCAGCCACGATGGCCCAGCATCGGGTTGGTCTCCTCCAGCCGCTGCACCTGCGCCAGCAAACTCTCCTTCTCGTGCACCTGCTTGAGCAGGCCGTCGATCTCTTCCAAACTGGAGGCCAATCGAAGCTTGAGCTTGAGGTCGGTGATGCTGACCATCAACTCCTCGCGGCGCGGCAGGAATTCGTGCAGCGGCGGGTCGAGCAGGCGGATGGTGACAGGGAAGCTCTCCATCGCCGTGAAGATGCCCTCGAAGTCTTGCGTTTGCAGCGGCTCGAGTTTGGACAGTGCTTCGCGGCGGGCGACGACGTTGGGGGCCATGATCATCTCGCGCATCGCTTCGAAGCGATGACCCTCAAAGAACATGTGCTCGGTGCGGCACAGCCCGATACCCTCCGCGCCGAAGCGCCGCGCCACCTGCGCGTCGTGGGGGGTATCGGCGTTGGCCCGCACGCGCAGCCGGCGGAACTCATCGGCCCATTTCATCACCGTGTGGTAGTAGTGATCGAGTTCGGGGCGGATGGTGGGCACGTCGCCCAGGATGACGCGCCCGGTGCTGCCGTCCACGGTGATCCAGTCGCCGCGCGTCACGACCGCCTTGCCCGCGACGAACAATTGTTGGCCGTAGTCAATCTGCAGCGCGTCGCAGCCCACGACACAACACTTGCCCATACCACGCGCAACCACCGCCGCGTGGCTCGTCATCCCGCCGCGCGCCGTCACAATCGCCTGCGCCGCCACCATACCGTGAAAGTCATCCGGGTTGGTCTCGTGCCGCACGAGGATGACTTTCTCACCGGCTTCCGCCATCACCTTAGCTTCATCGGCGTCGAAGACCGCTTTGCCCGAGGCCGCGCCCGGCGAGGCCGGCAGCCCGGTGGCGAGCACCGTCATCGATGCGGTCGGGTCAACGACCGGGTGCAACAGTGGCTCAATGTGTTCCGGGCTGACGCGATTGACCGCCTCCTTCCGCGAGATCACGCCCTCATTCACCAGGTCCACGGCGATGCGGGCCGCGGCGCGCCCACTGCGTTTGCCGCCCCGAGTTTGCAGCATGTACAGCTTGCCACGCTCGATGGTGAATTCCAAATCCTGCATGTCGTGATAGTGCGCTTCGAGCTGCCGCGCCGTTTGCAGAAATTGTCGGTACGTCTCCGGCATGGCCTCGGCCATATGCTGAATGGGGAAGGGTGTGCGGATGCCGGCCACCACATCCTCGCCCTGTGCGTTGGTAAGGTATTCGCCGAAGAGCGCCGGCTCGCCGTTATTGGGGTTGCGGGTGAAGGCCACGCCGGTACCTGAGTCATCGCCGGCGTTGCCGAACACCATCGCCTGCACGTTGACTGCCGTGCCCATGCGGTCGTTAATGCGGTTCACGCGCCGATAGTCAATCGCGCGCCGGTTCGTCCACGAGTCGAACACCGACGCAATCGCCATTCGCAGTTGCTCCTCGGGGTCGTCGGGCACGGCCTGGCGCGTCTCGCCAAATATGATCTCGCGGTAGCGGTCCACAATTGCGCGCAGATCGGTGACCGCCAGATCGGAATCGCGCCCGGCGCCGGCCCGCGACTTGACTGCTTCCATGGCGCGATCAAGTTTTTCCTTCGGCACGTCGAGGACGATGTTGGCAAACATTTGCACAAAGCGCCGGTAGGCGTCCCACGCGAAGCGCTCATCGCCGGTGAGTGCCGTGAGGCCCCGCAACGTTTCAGCGTTGAGGCCGAGGTTGAGGACGGGGTCCATCATCCCCGGCATGGAGACCGGCGCACCGGAGCGCACCGAGACAAGCAGCGGATTGGCAGGGTCGCCGAAACCTTTGCCCGTGCGCTCTTCGATCACCTTCATCGCCACCTTGCTTTGCGACCACATGCCCTCGGGAAAGAGTTTGTCGTTGGCGTAATAGGTGTTGCAGGCAGTCGTGGTGATTGTGAAGCCGGGCGGCACCGGCAGCCCGGCGCGCGACATCTCCGCCAGGCCCGCGCCTTTGCCGCCCAACAGGGTCGCCTTGCCTCGGTCGCCCTGTTCAAAAAGATACACCCAGGTTTCAAGACGTTGCGCTTCAAGTTCGGGATTGTGAGCGAGCATTCCGGCTTCTCCGTGTGGATGAGGATGATGCGCTTCGAGTGTAGCCGCATCCCCATGATTTTGAGAAGGGGAATGGGCGGTCACAATTGTTCGACAGTGGGGTGCTGCGGGGGCGCTACGCGAGTTAAAGTCCTTCAGGTGTGCGTGTTGAATTGTGCAAGCGCATGCCGCACGCCCTCGGCGGAAGTGAGCCGGGTGATGTCGGGCGCCCGGGCCGCCCAGGTCGCGTAATCCAGGGTGCGGATGATTTCTTTGACACGTGGAATGCCGGGGGCGTTGATGCTGAGTTCATCCACACCCAAACCGACCAGCACCGGCACTGCCAGCGGATCACCGGCCAGTTCGCCGCAGACACCGGCCCATTTGCCGTGCGCGTGCGCGGCCGCGACGACTTGCCCAATGAGCGTGAGCACTGCGGGATGGAGTGCATCGGCCAGCGCTGCCACGCGCGCGTTGCCCCGTTCGGCGGCCAGCGTGTACTGAGTCAGATCATTCGTGCCGATGGAGAAGAAATCCACTTCGGCGGCGAAATGCTGGGCGAGTATGGCCGCCGCCGGAATCTCCACCATGATGCCGGTTTCCAAACGAGCAGGGACGTTTGCGCCACGACGCTCGACTTCCAACCGGGCTTCCTCCAACAGTTCACGCGCCGCGCGCCACTCGCCCACGGTGGCAATCATCGGAAACATGATGCGGATCGGAAAATCCACCGCGGCCCGGACGATGGCCCGCAACTGGGTCTTGAAAAATTCCGGCTGAGCCAGACAGAGGCGGATGGCGCGCCAACCGAGGAACGGATTGGCCTCGTTCCCCAGATCAAGATAAGGCAGCGGTTTGTCGCCGCCCACATCCAACGTGCGAAGGATGAGCGGCCGGCCCTGTAGCGCCTCAGCGGCGGCGCGATAGGCTGTGAATTGCTCGTTTTCGTCGGGCGCGGTTTGCCGGTCGAGAAAAAGGAACTCGGTTCGGAAAAGCCCCACGCCTTCGGCGCCGCTCGCAACGGCCTGGCGGGCATCCGCCACCGAGCCGATGTTGGCAGCGACCTCGACACGCCGCCCATCGCGTGTGATGGCGGGATTAACGCGGACGATGTGGGCTGAAGCGCGCGCCGCTGTCTGCATTGCCGCGCGGGTTGTGTAATCGTCAATCGTCACCGGGTCCGGATCGGGCCAGACACGGCCTGTCTCGCCATCCACAATCAGCGGTGTGCCCTCGGCAATTGCCAGCACTGTGGGGCCGAGGCCTACAACGGCGGGGATGCCGAAGGTGCGCGCCAGAATGGCGCTGTGCGACGTGGGACCTCCCATCGCCGTGCAGATGGCTTGCACGCGCGCCGAATCCAGTTGAGCGGTTTCTGCGGGTGTGAGGTCTTCCGCGAGCAAAATGCCGCGTTCGTTCGCCGGCGCAGCGGGTGGCGCAGCATTCAGCAGATTGAGCAGCACCTGTCGCTCAACGGCCAGCAGATCGGCGGCGCGGGCGCGCAAGTACTCGTCGTCCAGCGTCCGGTAGTCCGCGGCGATGGCCTGAGTCGCGCGCTGCCAGGCTGCGGCGGCATTCAAGCGTTCATCGAAGATGGCGCGGCGGGCCGGCGCGCGCAGGGCCTCATCCTCCAGAAATAATCGATGGGCTTCAAAAATCTCAGCGGCCTGTGCGTCTGTGCGCTGGGCTACCTTTTGCTGCATGGTGTGGATTTGAGCGCCCGTTCGTTCAAGAACGGCGAGCAGCTTGGCCCACTCGGCTGCCGGGTCGGTGATGTGATGCGTCGGCACTTGAAGTGGAGCATGCCGCAGCAGCCGCGCCGGGCCGATGGCGATGCCAGTCGAGGCGGGCAGGCCCGACAGAAACCGATCTTGCGAAGTCTCAGGCTGAGGCGCGGGCGTCATCGCCCTCCGGTCGTTTTCCGCAACCTGACTCGGATCGCCGAAGTGGTCATCGGCAAGGGCTTGAAGCGCGCGCAGTGCAGCATCCGCCTGCGGGCCGGCGGCGATGAGGGCAATTTCGTGACCGTATCGAACACCGAGCGTGGTCACGGCGTTGATGCTTTTGGCATTCGCCGGGCCGCGCCGGGTGGTGAGGTCGCTTAACTGGATGTCTACGTCCGAAAACCGGCTGGCCGTTTGCACGAGGCGGGCAGCGGGCCGGGCGTGTAGGCCGTGATCTGTGCGAACAGTGAGTCGCAATTCGGCCACCGGGCCAGCCGCCGCAACCGGGGAGTTTATTGGCTGAGGGCCAGCGGGTTGAACCTGAGCAGACTTGGCAGCCAGAGCGCCGCGCGCCTCCGCCATGACGGTGATGAGATCGGCGCCCAGACGCGCCTGCACTGCCGCTGCCAATGCGCCCTCCACCAGTGGCGCATCGCACAGCATCACCCGTGATCGACGTTCCGCCGGCAATTGTTCGAGCGCCATCTCCGCCGCGAGGATGGCGCTGCCCAGATCCACCAGCACCAACACGCCCGAGTCTGAATAGACCTGTTCAATCGCCCAACTCACTCTGGCCGCGTCCGTGCCGAGTGGTTGGCCCGGCAGGTCCAACCCACCCGCGATAGCCAGCGGCACATCCGGCCCGCCCATCTCGCGCGCCAATTCCGCTACGCCTTCCGCCAGTCGAGCGCTGTGTGACACAATTACGATTCCAACCACGAAGCGCACCTTTCACGTGCAAGACAATCATAAGTTGAGTTTGGGGGCGGCCGTTCGCTAACCCCAATGTTGGGCGGCTGTGTGAAGCAACAGCCAGGACGAGGTGGCGCCCGGATCTTGATGGCCGGCGGAGCGCTCACCGAGATAGCTGGCGCGGCCTTTTTTGGCGACCAGCGGGATGGTGTCTTTCAGGCCCTGCTCGGCGGCGGCGGCCGAGCGGCGCGCCAGTGGCCGCCGACTCCTTCAGCGCAGCCAGCGCCGGCGCGAGCGCATCCACCATCGTCTTGTCGCCGGGGTTGGCCTTGCCGCGCATAATCACGCCGTTCAACCCGGCTTCGAGGATCGCCGCCCAATCGGCCAGCATCAACTCCATCTTGCCGACGGCTGCCGTGCCCATCTGCATAAACAGCGTGCCGTACAGCGGGCCGCTCGCCCCGCCCACCGTCGAGACCAGCGTCATGCCCACCGTCTTGAGCATCGTGCCGATGTCCTTGTCGGCAACCGTGGGCAGCTTCGCCACCACCGCCTGCATCCCCCGATGCATGTTCGCGCCGTGGTCACCATCGCCGATATCCGAATCAAGCTGAACCAGATACTCCCGGTTCGTCTCGATCACGGCCGCGTAAGCCTTGAGCCAGTCCAGCACCGCATCACGCGAGATCGTCATCGTCGGCTAGTCCTGTCGTCGGTTGGTCGAGTAGTCGGGTAGTCACACCACAGACTACCCGACTGCTCGACTATCCGCCTAAATGCCCCAGCGCAGGGCGGGCGTTTTCACCGGCGCGTCCCACAGCTTAGTCAGTTCATCGTCCAACGTGAGCAGCGTCAGCGAGCAGCCCGCCATCTCGAGTGAGGTGATGTACGAG
>JBQTJD010000238.1:0-31359 GCA_052387475.1 Anaerolineales bacterium
CATCCGACAGCGTCGCCAAATACATCGCATCGAATTTGCCGGTGGCGCGCTGGCGGGTGATGTTCCGTTGCGCGACAAAGGCATCGACGTTCAGCACATTCAACGTAGCGAGGAAACCCACCGCCGAGAGCAACGCGCCGAATACGAAGAGCCGCGGGCGGTTGAGCAGCGTCGTAGCGAGGAAGATGAAGAGCAGCACGCCGACCCAGACCATGAAGACGTGCGGATACGTCCGCAGGCGCGTGAAGCCGTAGGCTTCCTCGTACAGTAGCAAGCGTTGAAAGGCCGAGGCCAGCAACACGCCGGTGAGTGCGGCTAGCAACACGCACAATCCGTTGAAACCCCAGACTGCCGATGCCGATGCCCGGCGTGTGGCTGTTTGCAGTAGTAACATCAACCCCAGCGTGCACACTGCCACGACGACGAGTTCCGCGAAACCGCGTCGTGCGTACTCGGCGTAGGTGTATCCGGCCACCGTGAGCGTGCCCTGACCACCGAAGAAATAGCGGAACTGGACGAGCACGAACCCGGCGAAGAGCGTGGTGACGCTCGCCAGCACGATGGCGGCTTCCGTGAAACCGAGGCGGCCTCCGCCCGGCGCGTCGGCGGCGGACTCGCCAGCGGTCACAGTAGAGTCGCGCAATGCATAAGCCAGCCCGCCCGCCACGATCCACCCCACCACCCCGCTGACGAACAGGCGCAGAATCAATTCGGGGATGTTATCCAAACGCAGAAACGTCAGCACATCGAAGACCGATTGATTGAAGGCCGCATCCGCCGAAGCCAGCAGCGCGGTGAAGAAGACGAGGATGGGCGCGGCGATGAGCAGCCCGCGCCCGACCGCCATCTGGCGCGCCCAGATGTGTTGTGAAGGGCGGCCCGGTTGCACCGACTCGCTGCCCACCGCGATGAGCACCGCAATCGGTCGGATGAGGCTGACCTCGAACGGTGTGATGATGAACGCAGTCACATAGTCCCACAGATTGAAAGTGACAAGGCGGCCACTGGCAAACAGATAGGCGAGCAGCAGCGCGAGACTCAGCGTGGCGCAGACGTTGAGGAAGGTCAGCCACGGCTCGGCGCGCACGGCCACCATCGTGGCGAAGAAGACCAGCGGCGCGGCCAGCCACACGTTGCGCCACGCCGGTCGGATGCGCTCCAGCCCGGCCAATGCGAAGAGCGCCGCCAGAGTCCACACTGTGAAGAGCGGGAAGTTCACCCCGAGCGCTTGACTGATGAACAGCGCGTTGGCGCAGAAGCCGAGCACGCCTGCGACCAGCGCGAGCCGTAGCGCCGCCACACGCACGGTGGGCCAGGTGGAGGATGAAGTTGTCGTTGTTGCCGTTGTCGTCATGATGCGTCCTGTTCGTCGCCATCGAATGAATTCGACGGCTGGTGGGCGAACTATGTTCGCACGCCAACCCGCTGAAGCGGGTTCGATGCTTCGTCAATGCGCTTCGGCGCATTTCCCCGTTGCCGCCGTGAAATGAATTTCGCGGTGTGTTGTGTGCGATTATGAACGCACCCGCTCGCGCACCAAAGCACTCAAGTGCCTCGACTGACAGGAGATTGGTACTGCAACTCAATCCCCCGAATTGCGGAGGCGGAGGCCCGCAGGCTCACGGTAGGCGAATTGAACCGGGGCTGTTATCGTGTGGCGCGAACGAGGAGCAGCTATGCGAGCCATCCATCTTGCTCTGATTACGACATTGCTGTTGAGCGTCGCCGGCCTGCGAGCGCCGGAGCCGGCTGCCGCCGCCGGGCCGGCCTTGCCGTACTCGATTCTGTTCGTCACGCAGGCGCCCATCCGCGCCGACTTCACCACCATCGGCAGCACGTAATTTTGCACCGCTGAGACCGCAGAGAACGCGGAGTTGTAGAGACGACCCAGTGGGCCGTCTCTGTCATCACCGCTGCCGCACTACCTCTACGCCGCGCTGCAGGTATTGGGTGAAGCGTCCTTCGTCAATGTTCGTCCCGCACACGATGAGGCCGACGCACTGACCGGCGACGCGGTCGCGCAACGGGCCGAGCAACGCAGCAGTGGTCGCGGCGGCGGCCGGCTCGGCCACCAGCTTCATGTCGCGAAAAAGATAGAACAGCGCCGCGCACAACTCGTCGTCGGTCACGCGCACGATCTCATCCACAAACCGGCGCGCCACGCCGAAGCTGTACGGCAACGCATACGGCGCGCCGAGGCTGTCTGCAATCGTCTCAACCTTCTCTATCTTTTCGGGCTGGCCGGATTGAAAACTGCGATACATCGAGTCAGCGCCGAACGGCTCGACGCCGATCACGATGACTTTCGGATTGAGCTGCTTCAGCGCGGCGGCCACCCCCGCGATCAGCCCGCCGCCGCCCACCGGCACCAGCACCGTATCAAGATCAGGCACTTGCGCGTGAAACTCCAATCCCAAAGTCGCTGTGCCCGAAATCGTTCGCGGCAAATCAAAAGGATGGATGAATGTGCGTCCTTCCTCGGCTTCGATTTGCTTGACGCGCTCGAAGGCCGCGTGCACAGTCGGCAAGAGTTCGACCATTGCGCCCAACTCACGACAGAGCGCCACGCGCGCCGGGCTGGCGTACTCCATCATCACCACCTTGGCCGTTGTGCCGCGTGCGCGCGCTGCATACGCCACCGCGATGGCGTGATTGCCGGCGCTCACCGCGGTCACGCCGCGCGCGCGCTGTGGCTCATCGAGGGCGAGCACGTTGTTGAGCGCGCCGCGCGCTTTGAATGTGCCGGTCTTTTGAAAGAGTTCGAGCTTGAGCCAGACCTCGCGCGCCGGGCTGGCCGTTTCCATCAGCCCGGTCTGCCAGCGCCACACGGGCGTGCGCAGTACATGCGGCGCGAGTCGTTCGGCGGTGGCTTTGATTTCGGGCAGGGTTGGGTAAGAGAACATGAGGACTCTTTTCGAGAGGATTTGGGACACGGATAACACGGATTGAATGGACGAACACGGACGTCAGCAGTTGTCCGTGCAGTCCGTGTTTATCCGTGTCCATATCAGCTTTTGACTTCCACAATCAACTCAATCTCCACCGCATAGTTGTGCGGGATGGTCATGCCCACCGCACTGCGCGCGTGGCGTCCAGCCTCGCCGAAAACTTCAAGCAAAAAATCGCTGCACCCATGGATGACGGCGGGTGTGTCGTTGAAGCCCGGCGCGACGTTGACCATGCCCAGCACCTTTACGAACTGCGCGATGTGGTCAAGCGAACCGGCCAGCGATTTGATGGCCCGCAGCCCGGCGAGCGTGGCGAATCGCGCGGCTTCGTAGCCTTGCGGCACGGTCAAATCGTCGCCCACCTTGCCTTTGATCTCTACCCCATCCCACGCGCTCACCGCGCCGGCGGTGTAGATGAGGTGGCCGGTTCGCACCGCGCGCATAAACTTGCCGGTGCTCAAGTCGCCCGGCTCGATGACGTAGCCCATTGTTCTAAGTTTTGTTTCGTAGGACATGCTTTATCTCCTAAAATGTGTGAAGCGTCCTGAGCGGAGGCGCGTGCTAAGCGACGTTCGCGCCGCAGTCGAAGGATTGCAGTGGGCGCGCAACGCTTTTCCGTTGCGACCTGTTCAGGACGCTTGTTTTGCGATTGAAATCATCGCCGCCCACGCGCGCTCAACATCCTCTCGCTCCGTGCGCCAGTTGCTGAAGGCGGCGCGGATGCCGGGCGTGTTTTTGTACACGGTCGGCGTCATGAACACCTCGCCGGTCGCATGCAGCCTATCGAGAAAGCGCCGCACCGACTCCGCCGTCGGCTCAACGGCCAGCGTAAAGCACACCACGTTCATTCGCACCGGCGCGAGTAACCGGAATTCCGCCGAGGCCGCAATCTTTTCGCCGAGCAGTTGCGCCAGCGCACAATCACGTTCAACGATGTCGCGGTATCCCTCCGCCCCATAAGCCATCAGCGTCAGCCAGGCGGGCAACGCGCGCCAGCGCCGCGAGTTCTCGGGCGTGAGGTGGACCGGGTCGGGATCGTCACCAATCGCGCCGAGGTAGGCTGCGCTGTTTTGGAAAACTTCCACCTGCAATTCACGGTGGCGTGTAAAAGCCATCGCCGAATCATAGGGCACGTTGAGCCACTTGTGCGCGTCAATCGTAATCGAGTCGGCGGCGTCGAGGCCGTTGAGCAGCGCTCGATACTTCGGCGAGCAGGCCGCGAACCCGCCAAACGCGGCGTCCACATGCAACCAAAAGCCAAACTCACGCTTGAGTTCGGCCAGCGCGACGAGGTCATCAAAGTCTACCGTGTTCACCGTGCCCGCGTTGCCGACGACGATGCACGGCTTCCCCTCAAGTTCAATCAAGGCGCGCCGCAACTCGCTCACGCCCACCGCCTCGCGATCCGGCTGTGTCGCAATCACACGCAAGTTGTGGCGGCCCATCCCCAACATCGCCAGTGCTTTGTATGTGGATGAGTGTGGCGCGCCGCTGAGGATGGGGATAAGCGGCAGCGCAAAGAGTCCATCTTGTGAAGCATCCTGTCCGCGCTGCCGCGACGCCCACTGCCGCGCCAACGCCAGCCCGACGAAGTTGGCCATGGTCGCGCCGGAGACGAACACGCCGGCGTGCGCGTCCGACAGGTCGAAAAGTTGCTGCAGTAGGTTCAGCGCGTCGCGCTCAACATGCAGCGCCGCCGACTCAGCCTTGCTGGTCGGGTTTTGATCGAAGGCGCTGACCAGCCAATCGCCCGCGAGCGCCGCCGGCGTGTTGCCGCCGGTGACGAAACCCCAGTAGCGCGGCCCGGCGCTGCCGGTGATCCCAGCAGCGTACGTGGAGTCGAACAACGTGAGCGCTTGCACTGCGCCGAGACCCTCACGCGGCAACGTGTGCGGCGTGGGTGGTGACAACGGAGCGATGACGGGCCGTTGCGGAAGAGCGCGCAGAAAATCTGTGGCGGCGTTGAATGTCTTTTGAAGAATGGAGTCGAGTTGATTGTGGTCGTGTTGGAGCGTGGGATGCATGCCCGCACTTTAGCGGATGGTGGGCCGAGGCACAAGTAATCCCTCACCCCTAATCCCTAGTACGAGAGGGGTGAGGGATTAGGGGTTACTTGAGATACCGATCAAAAAACTCAATCGTGCGATTCATGGCCGTGCTGAAGAAGCCGGCCAGGTTGTGGTTGTCGCCCTCGTAGGTGTAAAACTCCACCGGCATTTCGGCCTCGACCATTTGCGTGTACAACACCTGCGAGGCCTCAAGCGGCACTGACTCATCGGCCGTGCCGTGATGAAGTTGGATCGGGCCGGAAAGATCGGTGAGATATGAATTGGCCGAGATGCCATTCCAAAAAGCCGGGTTCTCCTCGGGTGTGCCGAACTGCTCAAGCCAGAACGTGCGCCAGCGTCGCTCACCCGGGAACGGTGTGCGCGTCACTGAGGGCGTGGCTCGCACGCCGCGCGCAAACAGATCGGGGTACGGGGCAACCACACCCGCCCAGATCACACCGGCTTTGATATCCGGATCAATCACCATCGAACGCAGGGTGATGTAGCCGCCCATCGAGTGGCCCCACATCCCGATGCGCGCCGGGTCGGCGTCGGGATAACGCTTGAGCGCCGCGACCGCGTTGAGCACATCGATCACATACCCTGAGCTGCCATACGCGCCGTTAGCTTCGCCTTCGGATTGATCGTGCCCGCGATAATCCGAACGGAAAACGATGTAGCCACTCTGCGCCAGCCGGTCTACGTAGGCGATATAGCGTTCAGTGGTGCGGTAGACGTTGGGCTGGATGAAGCCATGGTTGAAGACGATGACGGGCCAACCGCTTGCCGGTTGTTCGCCATTTGGCACGGTGAGCAGCGCGTAAATCCTCAGCCCTTCGGAGAGATACGAAGCGTAGTAGCGGCGATAGTTCACGCCCGACTCAAGCTCGCGCTCGATAACGACATCGCTGCCCGGGTATTCCGTTTGCCGCATCGCCTCGATCATCATTGGATGCAGCGTTGGGGTGGGTGTGGAGGTGAAGGTGGCCGTGGGGGTCGCGGTAGCGGGCGCAGTGGCGCTGGCGGCGGGCGGCTGAGGCGTTTGCGAGGCAGGCACCGTAGCCGTAGGAGCGGATTGAATCCGCGATGTCGGGGACGGGTTGGCGCACGCAGCCAGTGCGGTCAGCAATAGCAGAAAGCCGAATACAATCCAACGATTACGCATAGGTCAGACTCTATTTCGCTAACGCGACAAAGTCCAGCTCCAACTTCACCGTCTCGCCGACGTTGGCGACGGAGGGCACGCTGGGGATGATGAGGCCGAAATCCGCTCGCGTGATTGTAGCAAAGGCGCTGCCCTTCAGCCGCGTCGCTGACTCGGCTGTCACGGTCACCTCGAAGACCACCGGCTGCGTCACATCGCGTATCGTCAAATCACCGACCAATTGAAAGGTTTGTGTATCCCCCGGTGCAGCGCCGCCGCTCAGCCCGCGTACCTCGGTCGGCGTGAAGGTGATGAATTCGTACGTGTCGGTGTTGAGGATGCGGTTGCGGATGGCCCGATTGCGCTGATCCTGATCGGTGACCAGGGTACGGGCGTTGATCTGAATCACGCCGACCTGCGCCGTGCTCAAATCGGCGGGGTTCACGGCTAGTTCGCCCGCCACCTGATTGCTCCTACCGACGACATCCACCGGCTGGCCGCGCAGTTCTTCAAAGATGATGAATCGCACTTCGGAGTCGGCCTGGCTGATTTGAAAGACCGTCAGCCCACCGGTGGCGGCTGGGGCAGTGGCTTCGATTGTTGGCGCAACCGTCGGCGTGGCCTCACCAGTGGCGACTGCGCTGGCGGCCGTGTTCGGGATGACGAGCGCGACAGTGGGCGTGCTCTCCAGCGCGAGCGGGATGGCGTTGATAGGGGCGCTGGCGGCCAGCGTCGGGCCGAGCACCCAGTTGTACACTGCGACTGTGCCCAACCCACCGACGACGAGCAAGCCAACGACGCCGACGATGAGGATATTTCTATTCATGCATTGTCTCCAGAATTTGGATAAGAGTAGCGCGGAGTGTGCCGGAGCCGCCTAAGAATTCGCTGAGAGAAAACTGCCGAGAAGATTAAGGTCGCGCCGAAAATGCTCGGTGCTATAATCCGCAGCCGTTCCCCATATACCGTTCACTGGTAACTGCTGACTGCAATGTCCTTCGTCCATTTGCACTGCCACACTGAATACTCGCTGCTGGATGGCTTCAGCAACATCAGGCGGATGGTGAAGCGCGCCAAAGAATTGGGCATGCCGGCCGTCGCCATCACCGATCACGGCACCATGCACGGCGTCATTGAGTTCTTCAGCGCCGCGAGTGAGAACGAGATCAAGCCCATCATCGGACTCGAAGCCTACCTCGCCCCACGCCGGATGACCGACCGCGACCCGGTGAAGGATAAAAAGCCTTACCACCTGTTGCTGCTGGCCGAAAATCAAACCGGCTATCAAAATCTGCTCAAGATCGCCAGCGCCGCCCAGTTGCAGGGCTTCTACTATTACCCGCGCATCGACCGTGACTTCCTCGCCGCGCACAGCGAGGGCCTCATCTGCACCAGCGGTTGTATGGCCTCCGAAATCCCGCGCGCGATTGAAGACGGCTTGGTGGATGAGGCGCGGAAAAAGCTCGACTGGTACTATGAGGTCTTTGGCAAAGATCGCTTCTTCATCGAACTACAACATCACGACATCCCGGCCATTCACACCCTCAACCGCACGCTGCTCGACCTCGGCCCGCGCTACGACGCGCAGTTCATCGCCACCAACGACGTGCACTACATCAAGCCCGAGGATGCGCGGTTGCAGGACATCCTGCTCGCCATCCAAACGGGCTGCGTGCTCAAAGACCCCAAGCGCATGCGGATGTCGGGGCAGGATTATTACCTGCGCACACCGCAGGAGATGAGTGAACTGTTCGCCGAAGTTCCAGCCGCAATCAACAATACATTGTTGATTGCGGAGCGCTGCAACGTCAACCTCAAGACCAAGGGCTACCACCTGCCCATTTTCCCGGTGCCCGAGGGCGAGACGGCGGAGAGCTACCTGCGCCACTTATGCGCTAAGGGGTTGCGCCGTCGCTACGGCACGCGGGCCGACTCGGACGACGTGAAGGAGCGCCTGCACTACGAGTTGCGCGTCATCAACGAGATGGGCTTCGCCGCGTACTTCCTCATCGTGTGGGATTTGTGCCGGTACGCGTTGCAAAACGGCATCTGGTACAACGCGCGCGGCTCGGCTGCCGGCAGCATCGTCGCCTACGTGCTCGACATCACCACCGTCGAGCCGCTGGCGCACGGGCTGATCTTCGAGCGCTTCCTCAATCCGGGCCGCGTCTCAATGCCCGACATTGACCTCGATTTTCAGGACGATCTTCGCTACCAGTTGCTCGATTATTGCGTGCAGAAGTACGGCAGCGACAAGGTCGCGCAGATTATCACCTTCGGGACGCTCGGCGCTCGCGCCGCTATTCGCGACGTGGGGCGCGTGATGGATGTGCCCATCGGCGACGTCAGCAAGATCGCCGAGAAAATCCCCAACATCCCCGGCAAGCCGATTACGATCCCCGAGGCGTTGGAGCAGGTTTCAGAACTCAAAGAGATTTACGAACGCGGCCTCGAGGTGAACGGCGAGCAGCGGCTCGATAAAGATTTTGTGCGTGATCTGATTGACACCGCCTCCAAGATGGAAGGCGTCGTCCGCAATGTGGGCACGCATGCCGCCGGCGTCGTCATCGCCGACAAACCGCTGCTCGACTATCTGCCGCTGCACCGCCCGACCAGCAATGCCGAAGACACGCCTATCAAAACAGTGACGCAATTCGAGATGGGCATCCTCGAAAAGCTTGGCATGCTCAAGGTGGATTTCCTCGGGCTGATCACGTTGACGATCATGCGCCGCGCGTGCCTGCTCATCGAGCAGCGGCATGGTCAGCGTTTCGATCTCACCAATATCCCGACCGACGACCCAAAGTCGTTTGAGCTAATGGGCCGGGGTCAGACCGCCGGCGTCTTCCAGGTGGAAGGCACGGGCATGACGCGCTATCTGACGCAGATGAAGCCCAAGAATTTGGACAACATCATCGCGATGGTCGCGCTCTACCGGCCCGGCCCGCTGGAGTTCATCCCCAGCTACATGCGCCGGATGCACGGCGAGGAGACGGTGGAATATCGGCACCCCGCGCTGGAGCCGATCTTCAGTGAGACCTACGGCATCCCGGTCTATCAGGAACAGATCATGCGCGCAGCGGTGGATCTGGCCGGCTATGGCATGTCGGAGGCCGACGACTTGCGCAAGGCGATTGCCAAAAAGCAGAAAGAAACTCTGCTCAAGCATCAGGATAAATTCATCGCCGGCGCGGTGGCCAAAGGCATGCCGCGCGCGACTGCCGAGGCCATCTTCGAGGACTGGGAGGAGTTTGCGCGCTACGGCTTCCCCAAGGCGCACGCCGCCGACTACGGCGTCATCTCCGTCCAGACGGCGTATCTCAAAGTGCATTTCCCGGTCGAATATATGACCGCCGTGCTCTCGGCCTCGCGCGACTATACGGACAAGGTGGCGGTGTACGTGGAAGATTGCAAAGCGATGGGCATCGCGGTGCTGCCGCCGGATGTGAACTTTAGCTTTGCGGACTTTGCGATTGAAGATGGGGTCAAGGCTCTAGGGACAAGGGACAAGTGGCAAGTGGCACAAAATGCGGCCATTCGCTTTGGTATGGCGGCGATTAAAAACGTGGGTGAAGGCGCGGTGGACGTCATCCTCGACGCGCGGGCGCAGAGCGGCCCATTCACTTCACTCGACGATTTCTGCCAGCGCACCGACTTGCGCGCCGTCGGCAAGCGCGCGCTCGAGTGCCTCATTAAAGTTGGGGCGATGGACAAGCTCGGCGACCGTGGGCAGATGCTCGAGGGCCTCGACCAAATCGTGAACGCCAGCATTAGCCACTTCCGCGCGGTGGAGGCCGGGCAGATGGCGCTCTTTGGCTCCGCTGGAGGCGGCGACTTCGCTGGAGTGCAATTGCCCAAAGTCAAAATTGTCGTGACCAAACGCGAACAACTCAAGTGGGAGAAGGAACTGATCGGTCTGTACATCAGCGCCCATCCCTTGCAACCGGTGCTGGAGCAGCTCGGCAACGTCATCACGCACACCAGCGGGCAGCTCAGCGCCGATGACAATGGCAAGCCGGTGACGATGGCCGGCGTCGTCACCCACCTTCGCACGCACACCACCAAGAAGGGCGACCCGATGGGCTTCGTCACCGTCGAGGATGTGCAAGGCTCGCTCGATCTCGTCATCTTCCCCAAGACATGGCGCGAGGTGAGCCGTTGGCTGGCTGTTGAGCAGATCGTCATCCTCTACGGCAAGGTGGATGCGGCTGGCGGCGCGCCGAAAATTCTGGTGGACTCGCTGCGGCAGGATTTCACGACGGCAAACACGCCCACCACTCCGCGCCCGGCGCCGGTGCAATCCATCATGTTCACGCCCGAGGATGTGGCGCCGCCGCCCGCGCCGGACGACGATGAAGCGCCGCGCGGTTACGTGCCGCCGCCACCGGAGGATGTGCCGTTCAACGATGAGTGGATACTGCCCGCGAACGTTGTGCCGGCGAACGGCGCACCGAAGGGAATGGCTTCCGTATCACAGCCGGCAGCTATTGTGGAAACAGTAGGGTCAAACGGCAGCTCGGCGATAGTGGCCCCCGTTGCAGTGGCACCTACCGGTGCGGTAGCTTCCAGCATGGTCAATGATGCCACAGGTAATGGCGTCCGCAACGGGAACGGCGTTCACACGAAAACGTCCCCGCTAACGACCTCCACCCACTGGCAGCGCATCATCATCACGCTTGCCGCTTCGGGCGATGCCAGGAAAGACCGGCAGCGTTTGCAAGCCGTGTACCGCGTGCTCACCACGCAACGCGGGCCGGATGAGTTTGAACTCGTCATTCATGAGAACGCACGCGAGCAGCAACTGCGTTTCCCCAACGACCGTATCGCCTTTACGCCTGAGGTGCGCGAGAAGCTGGAAAAACTCGTGCCCGCCACGGCCATTCGGGTGGTGGCGTGGTCGGAAAAGGACACCGACGGCTAGCCAATGAGCGCCGCGTGGATTTGGTTGACTACCCCATGGCGAAGATGCTGGCGAAGTGAGCGGAACCGCAGAGAGCGCGGAGAAAAGGAACGGCGCGGTGTAATCACCGCGCCGTTTATCTTTTCGTGTTCTGCGTGGTTCAATCTATCACGGCAACACCGCCACCTGCACCTCGGCGAACGCCAAACGCGTCGGGCCGCCGACGAGCCGCACGTACTGCGCCCTCGTCGTCGCAAATCCGAGATCAACGTACTGGCCCGGCGTCAACGTATCGCAGCGCGGCACACCGCAGTTGCCCGTGCCGTTCAGCACCGTCGTCCACGTGTTGCCGTCGGCGCTCACCTCCAGGCGCAACAACGTCACCACACTCCTGGCTGGGTCGTTGCCATCTTTCTTCGGATACACGCGCACGCCGGCCACGTTTTGCGGCGCGCCCAGGTCAAGCACAAACACGCCATCGCTCTCGCGAATGCTCGCCCACGTCTCGGTGCGCTTGTCGATCAAGTTGAGCGTTTCACCAAACAACGTGCCGCCGGAGTAATCAATGGCGAGTACTTGCGTGAAGGTGGCGTTGGCGGGGATGGGCTGCGGGCCGCCCCCCGTTGCGGGCGCGCTCGTCGCGGTCGCGGATGCGCCGGTGACTCGGGTGGCGGTTGCAGCAGCGCGTGAAGTTGTCGTAGCCGGGGCACGCGTGCTGGTGGGCGGCGGCGTGTCAGTCGCTGGTGGGGTATCGGTGATGGTCGGCGTCTCGGTGGGTGGCAACTGAATCACTGAGGTGGGCGACGGCGGGGCGTCGGTCGCCACCGGGTAGCCGGAGGTGGTGGCAGACGGTTCGGGAGTGGCGACCACAGGCGCTTCGGTCGGCGCGGCGGGCGTATCGATGAGCTCCACGATCTGCAATTGCGGTGTGGCCGGCGTGATGGGCACCTCGGCGCGGGCGCAGGCCAGCGTGGCGATGAACAAACTGAGGACGACGGCGGCGAGGCGTTTGGGCATACGTTTCTCCACGAACTCGGGCCAATACTAATCGAGCGGTACGGGATTGCAAGGTGGGGGCCGGTTTGCGGGCCGGTTAGGAAACAAACCTCGTCCTCCGGCGCGCATTGACGCTTCCTCCCTCCGGTTGCTACAATCATCGCCGCCATGCCAGTCCATCGTCCTCTTTCGCGCCGCGGGTTTCTGCGGTGGAGCGCGTTCACAGGCGCGGCTGCTCTCCTCTCGGCTTGCGGGCGCGCGCCGCTGAGCGAAGCGCCGCTGCTCAACCTCCACAACTGGCCGGAATACGTCAGCCCGGAGACCCTCTCGGGCTTCCGCCGCGAGACCGGCATCTTCATCAACGAAACCATCTTCGGCAGCAACGAGGAATTGATGCGCAGCCTGGCGGAGAACCTGCCGGGCACGTACGACCTGATCGTGCCGACCGATTGGGCCGTGCGCCGCATGATCGACGCCGGCCACTTGTTGAAGCTCGATTACGCGCTGTTGCCGAATGCCAAAAACCTTCAGTCGAGCTTCCGCACCGGGCGCGCGCACGACGCGCAGGGCGATTACAGCGTCACCAAGGATTGGGGCACTACGGGCATCATCGTCCATCCGGAGGCGGTGACGGAGCCTGTGACGACGTGGGCGGATTTTTGGGCCCTCGCGCCGAAGTATTCGGGCCGCGTCGTGGTGGTGGAAGCGCAAGATGAAGTGCTGGGCGCGGCGCTCAAAGTGCTCGGCTATTCGGTCAACGACTCGGACCCGGCGCATCTCGCGCAGGCCGAGGCCAGGCTGATGGAACTGCGCCCGCACATCGGCCTATCCAGCGACTATTTCAAGATGTTTCAGCAGGGCATTGCGGTGCTCGGTCTGGGCTGGAACGGTGATGCTTTCCTCATCCGCGAGAAGTATGCGACGCCGGTGCAGTACATCATCCCCGAGGAGGGCGCGTTGTTGTGGGAGGATAACTGGTGCCTCCCAGCTTCGGCGCTACATGTGCAAAACGCGCACGTCTTCATCAACTATGTGCTGCGCCCCGAAATCGCCGCGGTCGAGGCGGCCTACAGTGGCTATGCCACCGTCGTCGAACCGGCGTTGGCCTTGCTGGATGAAAGCGTACGCGCCGACCTGAGCCTCTATCCGCCGCCAGCGGTGATGAACCGGCTGGAACGCTTATCGCCCAAATCCCCCGAGGAGCAGCAGCGCCGCGACGCGATCTGGGTCAGGTTCGTGGCGGGCTGAGAATTTCCCCATAAGGCTGGTTAAGTATGAATCAAGGTAAACGTACATCGGCCCAATGGCCGTTGGTGGTGATGGTATTTAGCGTGCTGGGCTTTTTGGCTCTGGCCGTGTTTGGATTTCTTTACGTGTATGAAGACCGGCTGCAAGTGCGGCTGGATGAGTGGCAGGCGGAGCGCTTCCGCGCGGAGAACAACGTGGCAGAAGTGTTGCCCACGGCTATAGGCGCGCCGCAGGTCGCCGCGGTAACCGCCGCGCCCACAGTCGATGAGTCGGCTGAACTAGGCGTCCTGCAGATCGCGCCGACTGAAGCGGCTAACGCTGCCCCCACCCCTACTCCCGCAGTCAGCGCGACTCCCGCTGCCTCACCTACCCCATTGCCCGCGAGTTTCCTCCTCACCGGTTTCCGCTACGAAAAGCAGAAGTTCAACAATTGCGGGCCGGCCTCGCTCGCCATCAATCTGAGTTATTGGGGCTGGCAGGGCACGCAGGAGGATACGGCGGCGTTCCTCAAACCCAACTCCGACGACAAGAATGTCTCGCCCATTGAGCTTTACAACTTCCTCGCCAGCATCGGTTACGACGCCTACATCCGCGTGAATGGCGATGTGGAGACGCTCAAGCGCTTCATCGCCGCCGGCTACCCGGTGCTGGTGGAGAAAGGGTTGCAGTGCGCGCCGGAGGAAGGGTCGCGCTGCTCCGATTGGTTTGGCCACTACTCAACCGTCGTCGGCTACGACGACGCCACGCAGACCTTCATCATGCAAGACACTTTTCGGGGCCAGGACTACAAACTCTCGTATGCCGAGGTGATGCGCAACTGGCAGGCGTTCAACTATCTGTACCTGGTCATCTTCCCCGCGGGCCCGCAGCGCGACGCGGAGGTGCAACGGCTACTCGGCTCCGCGGCCGATCTGCAACAGAATTACACCGAGGCGCTAGCCCGCGCGCGCGCCGAAACCGAGACGTTGACCGAGCGTGAGCGCGCCTTTGCCTGGTTCAACGTTGGCACCAACTTACAATACCTGCGCGACTACGCAGGCGCGGTGGCCGCTTACGACGAAGCGCGCCAGATCGGCCTGCCGTTCCGCATGGTGTGGTATCAGTTTGGGCCATATCGCGCGTATTACAACGTGCTACGCTTTCAGGATGTGATTGATCTCTCGACGGCGGCGATTAACAGCACGCCCAAGCCGGGGTTGGAGGAAGCCTATTACTGGCGCGGCCTGGCGCTGGAGGCATATGGGCAGGGGACTGAGGCCGTGGCGGATTATCAAATCGCTTTGGAGAAGAACCCGCGCGACCTGGAAGCGCGCGAGGCGCTGCGGCGACTCGGGTACGTGCCATAGTCACGGCTTTGAGTCGTCATGCAAACTCAGTCTTTGACGACACCCATTGATTCGACTAAAATCGCCGCCAGTTTGACCTGCTGCCCAACTCGGAGACGCACTCATGCAAAGTAAACGTTTGGCCGTCCTCGGCCTCTCACTCATCATCGGCATCGCGCTGACAGTCGGCATCATCTACATCGGTATCCCATTGCCGTTCACCATCCCCTTCCTCAACATCAAGCAAATTGGCTTCGGCACTACGGCCTTCAAGTTCGCGTACAGCAACGTGTTGTTACTGGTGTTGTCGCTCGGCGGCATCGCCTTCATCTGGCTCGATTATGCGCTGGGCACTGAGTTTTTGAAGAGCTAGCTGACTTCGCAACGAAATACGAACCGAGACGCGCCGCATAAGCGGCGCAACATTCGTTGCGCCGGCGACTCCGTCTCTACTTGTTTGCCCACGTAGTAGCCCACACTTTCACCCAACTGAACACCACTCGGCCCGCGCCGCTGCTACGGGCGATGAGGCCGAATTGCCCACGCGCATCGGCCTCGAACGCCGCGAGCAGTTCATCGTTGATCCGGACGATGATGTGCGAGCCGCGCACATCAACCCGTACGCGATTGGCCTCTGTACCGTACAAAATGTGCGGCCATTGTTGAAAGGGGAAACCTTCTGTGCGTCGCGGGCCGGCTTGTGTGAAGGCCTCCGCGTAGCCATTGCCGTTGAGCCATACCACCGTGTGCTCATCCTTAGCGCGCCAGCCAATGGCCAAGCCATAGCGCGCACCGATCTCACCGGCTGTTTGCGCGGCAGCAATCTCGAGTGTAAAGTCTCCGATAGGGCCATCGGTCAGCGCTCGGATAGATTGATCAGGGCCAGTGAAGTCGGCGATAAGAGCGCCTGCACGCGGTGCGAGCGAAGCACCGTCAGTGGTGATGAAGTGCCAGCGGCCCACATCGCCTTTGAAATTGTCTTGCCACAACAGCGGGCCGACGCGCGGCGGGTCGGCCAAACCGTTGGCGAGGGCAATGGCGAGTGCGGCGATAGTGAGGAGCGTGAGACTAAAAACTCGCTTCGCCGCCCGCCACAACCACTGAGGCACTGAATTGTCGATCGGCATAGGATGAGCACGGCGTATGTTATCATCGGCGGGATGTTTCGCTGCCGGATTCTATGCTTAGCATTGACATTGACAGCCTACATACTTGCAGCCTGCACTCCGGTTGAACTCCCCCCCATTAGCACACTCGCGCCGACGGCAGCCCCCATCATACCCACGTCCGTTATTATGAACGTCTCAATCGTTGGGTATAACGAACCGCCCAACACGCTCCCGCCGAGCCAGACCGCCACTCTCGCACCGACGCTGACGCCAGAGCCAGCGGCGCTGCCGACCGAAACCGCGACACCGGAGCCGACGACGGACGGCGTAGCTGCCCACTTGAGCGAAACGCCAAACGTTTCGCCCCCCACCCCCGACGCTCAAGCCCGCTTCCGCACCGTGCGGCTTCCCATTCTCATGTATCACTACATCGAGCCGTGGCCGGCGGACGCCGACAAATATCGCCAGAGCCTAACTGTCAAACCGGAGGACTTTGCCGCGCAAATGCAGTATCTGCACGATAACGGCTACGCGGTGGTGAGCTTGTACGACTTGTCGGAGGCGATTGCGCTGGGAAAGCCACTGCCCGAAAAAGCGGTCGCGTTGACGTTTGACGACGGCTATCGGACATTGATGGATTACGCCGTGCCGGTGATGCAAAGTTATGGTTTCCACGGTACGGTCTTCGCCGTCACCGAGTTCACCGATTTTGATAACCCGCACTACCTTTCATGGCCGCAGATCAAAGAACTGTTCGCGCTGGGCTGGGACATCGAGCCGCACACGAAGACGCACGTCGGGTTGGCAGGCCGACCGCGCGATTTGCAACTTTATCAGATGCTCGGCTCGATTGAGACGATTGAGGCTAACCTCGGCGTGCGCCCGCGTTTCATCTGTTATCCCGCCGGCAAGTATGATGAGGTCACGCTGCAACTAGCGTACGAGATGAACCTGTGGGGCGGCGTCACCACCGCCAATGGCCGCCTGCACGGTTTCGGCGACCGATTCCACTGGACGCGCGTGCGCGTGGATGGGCGCTACGGATTGCAGAATTTTATTTATGCAGTGAATGAACCGTGAAAGTCGCTTCGCTTATCACGTTTCATGCTGCATGCTTTGCGTCTCTGAATGACCGAACGGACTTCTCGCCTCCCCGGTTTCTACCAAAAATCCCTCGCTGAGCGCGCACAAATCATCAGCGCGTGGGCGGCGCTATCGCCTGCTGAACTGGCGGCGCTCGACGGCTCGGCACCCCTGACCCTGGCGCAGGCCGACCACATGATTGAGAACGTCGTAGGCACGTATGCACTGCCGCTCGGGATCGCCGCCAACTTTGTCGTCAACGGGCGCGAGGTGCTCGTGCCGATGGTGATTGAAGAGCCTTCGGTGGTGGCCAGCGCGTCGTTCATGGCTAAGCTCGCCCGCGCCGGCGGTGGCTTCACCGCCACGAGCACCGAACCGGAGATGATTGGGCAGATGCAATTATTAGGGGTGAGGGATTGGGGATTAGCGCGGGAAGCGATTGCGGCGAACACGGCGCGGCTGCTCGCGCTGGCGAATGCCGTGAACCCATCCATTGTCAAGCGGGGCGGCGGCGCACGCGCTATTGAAGTGCGCGAGATACACAACTCGCCCATCGGCCCGTTTCTGGTGTTGCATGTGATTTATGACGCGCGCGACGCGATGGGCGCCAATGCCGTGAATACTGTGTGCGAAGCCCTGGCCCCGGTGGTCGAGTCGCTCACTGGCGGGCGCGTCCACTTACGTATCCTCAGCAACCTCACCGACCGGCGCATGGCGACAGCGCGTTGCGTGATTCCCGTTTCTGAAGTGGCGTTTGGCGAATTTCCGGGCGAGCAGGTTTGCGACGGCATCCTCGCCGCGTACGCCTTCGCCGCCGCCGACCCGTACCGCGCGGCCACGCACAACAAGGGCATCATGAACGGGATTGATCCGGTGGTGATTGCGACCGGGAACGACTGGCGTGCGATTGAGGCGGGCGCGCACGCGTATGCTGCACGTAGTGGCCGTTACACCTCGCTCAGCGTTTGGGAGAAAGGTGAGGTCGGCAACCTCGTGGGGACGTTGACGATGCCGCTGGCCGTAGGCATCGTCGGCGGCGCGACGAAAGTGCATCCCACCGCGCAGGCCGCGCTCAAACTTCTCGGGGTGAGCTCCGCGCGTGAACTGGCCGAGATCATTGTGTGTGTGGGCCTGACGCAGAACCTCGGCGCGTTGCGGGCGCTGGCGACCGAGGGTATTCAGCGTGGGCATATGAGTCTGCACGCGCGGCAGGTGGCCGTTGCCGCCGGCGCCACCGGCGAGCAGGTGGACATCATCGCCGCGCGGCTGGCAGCGGAGGGGCAAGTACGCGTGGAGCGCGCACGGGTGATTTTGCAAGAACTTTCGGATCCGGGCGCGCAGATCGCACACTACAACTCCGATTGATTGATCTGCTTTCGATCACAAATGCCTCCGTGGTACCACTAATCAAACCACGTACGCCCATTGACCCCGGGCAAATTTGATTTCAGTTTTCTCCTCCTAGAAATTTAGCTTTACGACAAGCTTCCGGCTGGAAAATAGAACAAATCACCTAAATTTTAAGTTTGTGTTCTATTACATTTGTTCTATAATCGCGGATACACAGTCACTGCCGCGATCATCTCCGTAAAACCGCAACGCCCTAAAGCCGTTCGGTGATCGCTCTGCCGCCGGTCGACTCCGTTTTATTCAATGAAATAGGTGCCAACGATGGAGACTTCGCTGAGTCGCGACTATCTCAACTTCCAATCCGACCGAATTGAGCGCGTGCTTGCTTCCCATCGCGTACCTGTTCGCGTGCACGGCGGCACCGTGTCCCCACGCTGGATTCGGTTTTTGCTTACTCCGGCTCTTGGTGCGCGGATCGCGACCGTCAGAAATCTTTCAGAAGAACTTGCCCTCGCGCTGGGTGCTCAAGACGTCCGCATCGCCCGTGAGGGTGAATCGCTGGCTGTCGAGATGGCTCGGCCCGATGCTGAACCGGTGCGCCTGCTGCCGCTGCTCAAAAGCCTCGGCGGCATCCCTCCCCTCACCGCCTGCCTCGGCCTCGCCGAGGATGGTCGCCCCCTCCTCCTTCGACTTCCCTCTCCTGAAGTCGCCCATGTGTTGGTGGCAGGCGCAACCGGTTCGGGCAAAACCGATTTGATCCGCGCGATGCTGATCTCGCTCGCCATGCATAATCGGCTATCAAAATTGCAGATTGCGTTGATTGATCCGAAAGGTCGTGGCTTTGGCCCGATTGCAGCCCTCCCACACACCCTCGGGGACATCGCGTCGGATTTTGTCTCGGCGTCGATTTTGTTGCAGCGTTTGGTCAACGAAATGGAGCGACGGGATCGCGAGGGTGTGTCGTCGCCGCATATCGTGATTGCGGTGGACGAGCTGTATGACTTGCTGATGACCGGTGGCAAAGAGGTGGAGATCGCGCTTGTTCGCATCGCCCAGCGCGGGCGGGAGGCGGGTCTGCATCTTATCGCCGGAGTGCAGAAGCCATCGGCAGCAGCAATTGGCGGAATGCTCAAGGCAAATTTCCCGGTGCGGCTGGTGGGCAAAGTGGCCAGCAGCGAAGATGCGCGTATAGCCGCCGGCGTATCCGCCACCGGCGCCGAAAAACTCACCGGGCGCGGCGACTTCGTCGCGGTAGCCTCCGGGCAGGTGATTCGATTTCAGGCCGCGTGGCTCCCGCCGCGCGATTGGGACCCGGTTGCGACTCGTTTCTAGAGTGAGGTGACTATGGACATCGGTATGCTTTGGAAGGACGACGACACGCGGCGTTCGCTGGATGAGAAGGTCGCGCGGGCCGTAGACTACTATCAGCAAAAGTATGGCGAGCAGCCAACGGTATGTGTCATCCACCCGCACATGCTGCCCGAAGGCGCCCACGCGGCCGCTGGCGTCCGTTTGCTCACTGCCAAGACGGTTCAGATCAATCATTTCTGGCTCGGGGTGGAGACTACAACTTCATTGCACGCCACGCGCGAACGGGCGGTGCGAGCATGAAAGCGCGATTCGTTTGGATGATGCTCGGTCTGGCCTTTGTTGTCACATTGGCTATTGTGATCGGGCAACGCCTGTCAGCGGAGGCGATGGCGGTGATGATTGGCGTGGTTGCCGGGGTGGCGGCCAGCATCCCGACCAGCCTCATCGTGGTGTGGTTCGCGACGCGCACGTTGAACATAGCCTCGTCGAGGCCGCCGGAGCCCCTGCCCCCGGCTGAACCGCGCATAGTAGTGATGGCACCGCAGACACAGCCGATGCCTTTTCCTGGCGCAGCCGGATACGGACAGGCAAACGGCTACCCGCCGGCAGCCTTGCCTTTAGCCGGTCCTCGACAATTCAACGTGATCGGTGGGGTCGAGTACGAGATGCAGCAATCGCAAGTGGAGGTGGTATGGCCACGGTAATCCCCCGGCGGACGCGCGCCCGCAATGTGCGCGAGCCCGTCACCGTATCGTCAGTGCAGAATGGTTTTTTCCCGCGCGCGTTTTTATGGCGTGGCCGGCAACACGATGTGCGTGCCGTTGAGTCGTGCCGCACCGAGAACCGGCGTGGGCGTGCACGAACACATCGCTTCCGCGTCCGCACGGAGAGTGGCGTTCTCGAACTGGTTCAGGATTTAGCGCGCAACTTGTGGCGGGTTGAACACTGCTTGATAGGCGACGATTGAAGAATGAATCATTTGGGAGGATAGCAATGACTGAAATAATCTTTGCAGATGTAGCCATGGTATCTGCATTCGGCGAAAAGGTTCTGCGCTTTCTTTGGTCTGAATATGACAGAGCCGAGTTCTTGGTGCTCGGTTTTGCTGAAAACGTCATTACCATCGCTGACTACAGAAAGACTAGTGTCGCGGCAATAAAAGACTCAGTTGTCAACAATGATCAACAAACATTCGTTGACAAGTTCAATCAGCCAGCGTTTGTAACGATTGCAAAGGCCGACTCTGTGGCCGTCAGAATAAGTCTGTATGACACCTCAATCACCGACCCGCGGCTTTCACTGTGGGTTGCCGCTGAGATGAATGATGCCTTGCCAGCAAATGAAGTGGCCTACTGCAAGGCCGAATCTAGCTCAGATGGCAGCTATTCCCTCGTCTCGGTCTTTGAGCGCGAGTTGTCGGAGGCTGAGGAATTGACATCGGTGGTGTGTGCGGGATGAGTGTATGCACGAGTAAATGATCCGAATCGTTCACCTAGCACCAGGAACTCACTTAACCCCTGCCACCGGTCTTGTTCCTCTTGAAGATCGATTGGCAACGAGACTCTCAGGCTTTGTAGTAGGTCAAACCGAAAGAGGTCGTATGCACCCCTGATCAAATCCCCATGCCGTGCCACGATTGTTAGCGATGCATTGTAAAACAACCAAAAAGCTATAGCAGCTATAGCAGTCCACACTGCAAAAGAGGTGATACCGCCAGTGTGATTCGCGAGCATATGATTTCCAAGAGCGAAAATACAGAGCAACGTAAGCACCGCCGACAGAACTGCACAATTGATCAAGAAAGCCAGTTGGTTGTTGCTTTGTTCGATTTTCGCAAAGTAGCTGGACGGAATTACGTGCAACAGTCGTGGCCACATAGGAACCGCGTCTATCCCATAGCGATCCAGAGAATATGTCTCTGCGGCTCGAAGTATATTGCCGAAGCGAGTTGGAAGGAGTGCGGTAATGTCAGAAGGGTAATTCCTATCCAGGTGGCTCGCGAGACGATATCTCTGCGCTCTGAGCCGTTTTATTAGGGCATACGTGAGGGGATCATCTCTGTAGAATTCGTCTTCATCGATCAATTCCGGCTCGTCGCCATGTGTTGATGACGCGCTGTGGAGCACAATCAGACGTTCCACTCGCTTAAGTTGTTTGTTGTAGTAGGTCGCTAGTTGTGTCTGGTGTTTTGATAATGCTGGAATCTTCTGCAGAAGGAAATAGCCTTCGAACAGTTTGTAAAGAAATGTATTGAGACTCGAAAGGGTAAATCCGATAATTATCGTGATAAGCAACAATAAAGGAATATTGCCTAATTCACTCGGGCCTGTTATAGACAAACTAAGGGATTCGGTGTAGGCAACCGGAATGTTGTTCTGGAATATCAATAATACGAGTGTCGCAAATGCCAAAGACGGCACGAGCGCTGAGACAATAAAGTTTGATCCAAAATTCTCAAGGTAGGTTTGCATGTCAGCGAGGCGGTGCCTGAGATCGCTCTCGGCCTATCTGCTTTCCGCAGTGTGGGCAGTGCCACGTATACCGTTTGTCCCCTTTGTGCCTGACTTCATATCGAAGAAATGTTCTTCCACAAAATGGACATTTTTTTTGTCCAGACCGAGTTCGCTGTGGCAAGCTTGTTCCAGAGAGATCTAGTGGAGGTGGCATCTATTCCCTCCTGATCCAATAGCTGGTGTGTAGCGCCTATCCAACCAGGGTTCTAGACACTACTCGATCGAATAATCTTCAAGACTTAGTATAGTTTGTTGAATCGCTTTTTGCAGGACCGTGGCCGACTGTTGAAGTGCCGCATTGTCATGCTCATGACGATGGGCAATAAAACTCACTTTGAAGACGACATCAATTTGATTGAGTTGTCTTATGTATCCCAACATCACAATGTTCACCTTGGCTAGGCGTGTTACTGTTTCACGGACATTCTTCAACGGGTCACGGTAAATCAGAAGCAATACAACCCCCACACATCCGGTAATTGTACCAATTCCGATTTTTGCGAAGTCTGGAGTTCTAAATACACCTAGTCCATCGATTACTAAATATAGGGCGACAACTATTACTATGGCACTAATTGCGATTTTGACCCAATAGACTTGTCGCGTGGTGGAAAGTGCGCTTTGCGCCTGTGCCATAATTCCCCTAAAACCCGTCATAACTTGATCATCAGCCTTTTGAATTAGCCTTGAATAGTTTTGAAGTATTTCTTCTTGTTCCGGTTGACGAGATGCAGTAGCTGAATCAGACATTGAATAAGGCGTTCTCGTAATCTGTATTAAAGGGCAGTAGAAGAGCTCCAATAAAGCAACCTCACCGGTCCCTATGGCGGCAAATGATACATCCTTCTGTCAATCTAGGGTAGTCCAATGATTCAACTTTTTTGAGTAACCGCCTTTGGAGGCCACACTGGCACAGAGTGTGCACCGAGAACAACGCGTTAAGCAGATAATCACTGAGTTCAGCCGTTCTCCATTTGTTCGCCAAGGTATGCGAAGATAGTATTTATCCTCTGGAAATCAGTCGTTTGCTTTCGCTGTGGCGGCTGTTTCTCCTAAGGGGAATTCAGTTTCGTATTCGATAGACAGTGGTCCGCGTGCTTCTCCAAGCCCAATATGTTCGCACAATTTGTTCCACAAGTCTTGCTCTTTTGCGAGGTTGGCAGGCAAGGCTACTTTGAGTTGCTTGAGTAATTCAAATCTGTAAAGGTCAAAGGTGCTGCAATATGCTACACAAAACTGACTTGCAAACGGCAGCGACATTTTGTACGTTACCCATGACACAAGCAGAAGTCCAATACTGGCGAAGAGGTATATATAAGTTCGTTGGAGGTAAACCTCCGAAGTAAGGCTTATATTAAGAAAGTACAATGGGGCTGGGTTATTCGATTGCGCAAGGACGTAAATGTAATTTTGATAAGTCGATAACAACAGGCCAATTATTGCGAGTACGGACATCAGGAAAGATGAATACAGCAAAAGTGACATTGGTCGTTTGGCTTCTTCCAGTATTGCGTAGTTCTTTTCCGGCATGATGTTGCGAAGTCGAGGCCAAATCACGGTTGGATCTATTCCATAACGCATAGCGGGGTATGAGAGTGCTGCATTGAGTATGTTTCCAAAACGTGTATGAGAGACTAAATCGAGAGAAGCAGGAAATGTTCGCTGGTAAATGGTCGTTAACCCATAAAACTTATTTTCATAGTCTTCAAGCAATTTATCGTATGAGTACACCCAATATGGCTCGTCAAACTCTGCTCGTTGCTGTTGCTCCAATTCTTGAAGCCTTGTTGTAAGTTTCTGCTTTGTAGTTTCGATTTCCCGCTGAAGCCGCTCAGCTCGACTACGTTCCAAATTAAAGGGAAAATTCCGTGGAAGAAATCCTGCAGAATAAAACCAGTATATGAGTTCGCTCAGGTAAAGTAGCGTAAAGCTTAATCCCAAGGAGCCAAACAAAACTAACCATCCGGGCTGTGTCGCCAATGTATTTAGTCGAGTCATGATGCCCGGCGGCAAAATTGGATCAAGCATAAGATAAAGTATTGTTGCGAAAATAAAGGATGGAATGAAGGCGGCAACCACGAGATTGCTGACAAATTTGTCCACTATATCTTGCATTGGAAGGCTCCTGCGCCTAGGTGACTGCAAGTCGTAACGCCCAAACAACCCGTCAGTCGTCGAAGCGATCCTCGGTCGTTTTTCGACCTTGTTGCACTTTCACTGATTTGAATTTAAAGCCGCAGTAGGGACAATAGCGAACAGTTTTACCCTCGTATTGTTGTTCAATGCCAAAGTGGCTGAACATACGTCTGCAATTCGGGCATCGCTTTTGAGCCGGTTTCGATGGTGGGCGAATAGGAGTGCCTGGCAAATCCAGTGGCATGTTTGGTATCCTTGTTGGGAACTTTAAGTTTTCTTCTCTCTAATCCCTTCTCCTCACCAGCAACCTCAGCCCCTTCACCGCTAACACTTCAATCTTGTCGCCGATGGTGAGCGGGCCATTATCCGGCTCCACCGTCCACAGCTCGCCACCGACCTGCGCGGCGTCCGGCGTCCGCATGTCCCCCACCTGACCAATCAACGTATGTGTGCCCAACAACACAGGCCGGCGCGTGGTTCGCAGCGCGTAGGACATCAGTGCGAACGTAGCGGCCGCCAGTAGAGTCGCCGTCGCGATCACGAGCGGCACGCTGACTTGGAAGAAGGGCAGCGAGCCGGGTGAATTGAAGAGGATGAGCGCACCAGCGATCAGGCTAATTGCGCCGATGATGGTGAGCGCGGCATGCGAGGGGGCGTAGTAATCCATGACAAACAGCACGAAGGCCAGAACGATGAAGATGATGCCGAACCAATTCACTGGGAGCACCCCCAGTCCATACAACGCCAGCACCACGCAGACGACGCCTAGAAAGCCCGCCACCCAGCCGCCCGGCGATTGCACTTCGATGTAGATCAACAGCGTGCCGAGCGAAAGCAGCAGGAAGACGAGGTTCGGATTGGTGAGCAGATTGAGCACGGTTTCCACGGGCGTCATCTCAAGTTCCACAACCAGCAGCCCGGTCGTGAGCAACGGCTGTGTGTTTCCATTCACTTCTACGCTGAACTCGTCGAGTTGTCGCAGCAAGTCCGGCACATCAGCCGCCACGAAGTCAATGAGACCGGCAGTTTTGGCCTCGGTGACGGTGACGGCCTTCGCAGTGTCGATGGTTGCTTGAGCAAGGGCGACGGCCCCCTCTCCGCGCCGCGCGGCCAACGCTCGAGCCTGAGCCATCAGCGCTTCCTTTTGTTTCGCTTCCAATGTGTCGCCCAGATCTTCACCCTGTCCACCGACCGGGCTAGCCGCGCCGATAGAGGTCTCCGGCGCCATCGCCGCCACATGGCCCGCCAGCGTGATGAGGGTGCCGGCGCTGCCCGCTATCGCCCCGCGCGGCGCGACGTAAACCACCACCGGCACGCGGCTGTTGCGGATGGCGCTGACGATTTTTTCCATCAGGTCGATTTGGCCGCCGGGAGTATTGAGTTGCAGGATGATGAGGCTGGCGTTTTCGGCCTGCGCCTGCGCCAGCCCGCGCTCGAGGTAGGTCAGCATCGGCGGGGTGAGCGGGCCGTCGAGCGTGAGACGCAGCGCATGCCCTCCTTGTGCGGCGGTGGGGGCCGCTAGCGTCAGCCCCAGCACAATTGCGTACATCCAAACTAGACCGTGACGGATTGAATTGCGCATGCTGACCTCCACAGCGATTATACTGCGGAGATGCGACTGACCGGTTGAAGCCGGGCTGATGGATAGCCGACAACTCCGGCCGGCACTCACATGCCAACGCCGTTCAATCATCTCCTGGCTGCGAAGGATTTGTTACCGGCCCTCTCCGACGACTTGCGTCCGGCGATGGTACATGAGTGGCCGGCGTTTCTGCTCGGCAACATCGCGCCCGATGTGCAGACCATGTCCGGTCAGACGCGCGAGGCCACCCACTTCTTCACAGTGCCGTTGGGCGGGTCGCCGCCTGCCTGGCAGACGCTGCTCACCCGGCATCCAATGCTCGCCAGCCCGCACCGGCTTCCGCCCGCGCACGCCGCCTTCATCGCTGGTTACCTCGCGCATCTCGAATTCGATCAATTATGGGTGCGTGACATCTTCGAGCCGGTCTTCGGTCCCACCCCGCAGTGGGGGAACTTCGCAGAGCGGATTTATTTGCACAATGCATTGCGAGCGTATTGGGATGCGATCGATTTGGCTCAACTGCCGGCAGAGATGGGCCTGGCGCTGGGGGCCGCCGCGCCACGGGAATGGTTGCCCTTCGTGCGTGATGCCGACCTGGCTCGCTGGCGAGATGATGTAGCGGTGCAACTGACACCGGGGATGGTCGTGCGCACGGTGGATGTTTTCGCGCAACGGATGGGGGTGGACGTTGAAGCATTCGCACGGTTGGTGACCTCGCCGGACGAGATGAGCCAACGAGTCTTGAACCGCGTTTCACTGGAACAGTTGAGCGTCTACCGTGACAAGGCGCTGGCACAGAGTATGCAAATATTGGAAGCGTATTGGGCCGGGGCGTTGCCGGTCTAACTTGGCTTTTACGTCCCCGGTTGCAATTTGAGCTATTCTGTCTATAGTTTCTGCCATGCGAATCGTTGATGTAGTTCCGAGTGGATTGGCCGAATTTCTGCGCGGGGGCACGGAAAAAAGCGGTGAAGATTTGGTGACTCGCCAGTTGAGCCGCACATTGGACGACCACTATGTGCTGCTGCGACATCTCACGCTGCCTGAATCGAATGAACAGTTGGGTATGGTGCTGGTGGGGCCGGCAGGCATTTGGCATCTCGATCTGTTGCACCTATCGAGTCTGGTCAAGAATGGCACATACTGGGTGCATTGGGATCAAGTGCAGGGCGCCGTCCAACTTGTGCCTCTGGGCGAAATCTCTACCAAGGCCCGCAGCCGGTTGGCGGAGTTGCGCGCCGTCCTCGCGCCGCACGGGCTGAATGCCTATCAGGCGGTGATGGTCGCCGCCCTGAACGTGCCGCGCGATTTCAGCGTGCAGAGTGTGGAGCGGATGCTGTTCGTCGAAGATTTGGAGAAGTTCATTGATGAGGAGATGCCGCAGCTCGCGCCCGGCGAGCCGGTCAACGTTCAGCGCGCCGTCGATGTGCTGACGGGTAAGGTGAAGCCACCCGACAGTGAAACGGCCCCCGCCAAAGCCAGAGGGCCGAGTTGGTTCCAGACGCGCAATCCCCGCGCCGGCAACCTGACCGGGATGCAGCTCACCGTCCTCATCGCCGCCGTCCTCTTCAATTGCTGTTTGTTGGCCGCGTTCGTCTACGTTTTGTTTGGCAATCGCTGAGACGGTGCGTGTGCACGCACGAGTTGTCGGCTGAACGGCTGACAGCGTTTGCGTGCACACGCCGACGAGTGACGCTCAAGCTAAAACGCCTCGACTATAATGCCGGGGCGTTTTTGATTGCGGAGATATGGGAATGCGAGCGCTCATTACCGGAGGCAAAGGCCAATTAGGTCAAGCGTTGCTGGCGCGTCTGCCCGGCGCAGCCGGGATTGGCCGTCCCGAAGTCGATATCACGCAGGCGAATGCCGTCGAGGCGGCGGTGGACGCGCATCGCCCGGACATCATCATCCATTGTGCAGCGATGACGGACGTGGACGGCGCGGCGCGCGACCCGCAGACCGCGTATCGGATCAACGGCTTCGGCACCCAGATTGTGGCGCTGGCCGCAGCGCGCGTGAGTGCGGCGCTGGTCTACTTGAGCACCAACGAGGTCTTCGATGGCGCGAAGTCCGTTCCATATTTTGAGTTCGACACCCCCAATCCGCTTAATCCCTATGCCGCCACCAAGCTGGCGGGCGAATGGTTTGCGCAACACCTCACCCGGCAGTTCTACATCATCCGCACATCATGGGTGACGGGTCACACGGGGCGCAATTTCGTGCATCGCATTCAGCAATTGGCCGACCAGCACGGCAAGCTGCGCGTCGTCACCGACGAGGTCGCCTGCCCGACGTTTGTCGAAGACCTGGCGGATGGCATCGTCAAACTCATCCACACCGGGCGCTTCGGGCTTTATCATCTCACCAACGCCGGTTATTGCTCGCGCTTTGATTACGCCAAAAAAATCTTGGAACTCAGCGCGCGCGGCCACATCCCACTCGAGCCGATTACATTGGCCGAGTTTGCCCGCCCCTCCACGCCGCCGAAATTCACGCCGCTGGCCAACAACGCCGCCGCCGCGCTCGGCATCACGCTGCGGCCGTGGGAGGCAGCCTTGGCCGAGTTTTTGGAAAAGGCGTGAGTGAGCGGGTGAGCAAGTGAGCGAGTGGGAGACGCGCACACCCGCTCACCCGCTCACCCGCTCACCTGCACCCATGCTCATCTCCATCATCATACCCAACTGGAACGGCGCGGCGCATTTGCCTGTGTGCCTCGACGCGCTGCGGGCGCAAACCATCGGTGACTTTGAAGTGATAGTGGCCGATAACGCCTCGACGGATGAGTCACGGGCGCTGCTGGTGCGCGACTATCCCGAGGTGCGCGTGCTGGCGCTCGAACGCAACTTCGGCTTCACCGGCGCGTGCAATTCTGGATTAAGGAGTGCGCGTGGCGAGTTTTTAATTTTGCTCAACAACGATACCGAGGCCGACTCGCAATGGCTTGCAGAACTGCTTGCCGCCTTCGAGCGTCACCCGCGCGCCGGCCTGATCGCCAGCAAAATGCTGCTCTTCGATCAACGCGACACCCTCCACACTGCCGGTGACATTTTTCGTACGGACGGCACGCCTGGCAATCGTGGCGTGTGGCAACAAGATAAAAACCAATTTGCGGAAGGCCCGGTGTTCTCGGCCAACGGCGGCAGCGCGGCGTATCGTCGCGTAATGCTCGACGAGATCGGCCTGCTCGACGACGAGTTTTATTTTTCGTGCGAGGACGTTGACCTGGCTTGGCGGGCGCAACTCGCCGGGTGGCGGTGCGTGTATACGCCGCGAGCGGTCGTGTATCATAAGCTCTCGGCCAGCGGCGGCGGAGTCACCGCCAGCTTTCACGATGGGCGCAACTTCATCTATTTGCTGGCGAAGGACGTGCCCGATGTGGTGTGGCGCAAGCACTGGCGTGACATCCTCGCTGCGCAGTGGCGTATCACTTGGGAGGCGCTGCGCGCGTGGCGCGGGGCAGCGGCGCGCGCGCGGCTACGCGGCCAACTCGCCGGGTTGCTCGGTATCCCGAAAATGCTAGCCAAACGCCGAACCGTGCAAGCCAGTCGCGCAGTTTCCAACGACTATCTCGAATCAATTCTGACAGGATGACTTGCTGACCGGATACGGTATTTCCGATCACCCTGTCATGTTGTCACCCGGTCATCGTGTCAGTCTTTCTTTCCCTCATCTTCCCCGCGCACAACGAAGAGCACCGCCTGCCGCCCTCACTGGCTGCGGCCCATGCGTTCCTGCACCGGCAGCCGTATACGAGTGAAATCATCGTTGTTGAGAATGGCAGCCAGGATTTGACGGCCGTGGTGGCCGAAGCCTTTGCGGCGGAACACGAGCAGCCGCCGGTGCGCGTCATCCGCGAGCATGGGCGCGGCAAGGGGCTGGCGGTGCGCGCCGGCATATTGGCCGCACGTGGGGAGTATCGCTTCTTTGCCGATGTCGATCTCTCGATGCCGATTGAGGAACTGGCGAAGTTTCTGCCGCCGCAGCTCGACGGGTTCGATATTGCCATCGGTTCGCGCGAGGCGCCCGGATCGCGCCGCTACAACGAACCTGCGTATCGCCACATTCAGGGCCGCGTGTTCAGTAATTTAGTCAAATGGTTTGCGTTGCCGAGCTTCGAGGATACGCAATGCGGGTTCAAGATGTTCACCGCTCGCGCCGCCGAGGACATTTTCCGCGTACAGGTTTTTGACGGCATGAGTTTTGACGTGGAGACGCTCTTCATCGCTCAGCAGCGCGGCTACAAAATCGTTGAGGTGCCGGTGGATTGGTATTATCGCTCCGAGAGCCGTGTCAATCCGTTGAAGGACCCGCTCAACATGCTGCGCGATATCATGGTCATCCGCAGAAATTGGGCGGCAGGGAAATACGTGAGACGTGACGAAGGACGAGAGACGAAAGACGAACGCAAACCCTGACGAGGTCTGCTTTCGTCCATCGTCAACTGTCTTTCGTCGAGCGCCATGCCTGACCTCCATCTCGAACGCGCGCTGTTGAAGCAGGGCCACCGCCTCATCGCCGGGGTGGATGAGGCCGGGCGAGGCGCGTGGGCCGGGCCGGTGATCGCGGCGGCGGTGATTCTGCCGCTGGACAAGCCGCAGGTGCTGACGGAATTGGCTGCCGCGGGTGTGAACGACTCGAAGCAACTGACTCCCCGGCGGCGCGAGCAGCTGTATCACTTGATTCAAGATAAAGCGGTCGCGGTGGGCATGGGCGGCGTGAGCGCGCGCTTCATTGACCGCGACGGCCTCCTAAAGGCCACGCGCAAGGCCATGCAGCGCGCCATCAGCATCCTACCCACGCAGCCGGACGCGTTGCTCATTGATGCCGTTGACCTGTCGTCGCTCGTGCTTCTGCCGCAGAAGTTCATGCCTTACGGTGACTCGCTCTCGCTCAGCATCGCTGCCGCCTCCATCATCGCCAAGGTCAGCCGCGACGTATTTATGGCCCAGCTCGACGCGTTGTATCCGGGCTACAGCTTTGCCCGACACAAAGGCTATGGCACACTGCTGCACCGCGAGGCGCTGGAACGCACGGGCGTAAGCGAAATGCACCGCAAGAGTTTCAAGCCGGTGGCGAAACTGCTGGCATGAAGCTCGCCCTCATCCACGACTGGCTCAATCAACTCGGCGGCGCGGAAGACGTGCTCGACGTGCTTGTGAGCGAGTTCCCCGGCACACCGATCTACACTTCCAATTACGCGCCGGAGTTGATGCCCGCGCACTACCAGCAGTGGCCGATCCGCACATCGTTTATGGATCGCCTCCCTGGCATCCATCGCCACCATCAACCGTACCTGCCGCTGTACCCGCTGGCCTTCGAACGTTTTGATTTGCGCGGGCACGACCTCCTCCTTTCGAATAAAAGCGGCTTCTGCCACGGCGTGCGCAAGCCGGCGGGCGCAAAGCATATCTGCTATTGCCTCACACCCACACGCTATGTGTGGAACTTCGACGACTATGCCGGGCGCGAGGGCCTAAGCGCTGCGGCGCGCGTGATGCTACGCCCGCTGCTCGTGTGGCTGCAACGTTGGGATCGGCGCGCGGCGGATGATGTTGATCATTTCATCGCTATCTCCTCCGAAGTGCAACACCGCATTGCCAAATTTTATAGCCGCGAGTCCGAGATCATTTACCCTCCGGTACAGCTGAGTCGCTTTTCTCCGTCGG
>JBQTJD010000239.1:0-2602 GCA_052387475.1 Anaerolineales bacterium
TACGTCAGCCGCTTCACGCTGATGCCGCTCAACTCGGCCGCCTCCGGGTTGCCGCCGATGGCGTAGATATGCCGGCCCAGCACGGTCTGCGAGGTGACGAAGTGATACACGCCGACCACCAGCAACACGATCACGACCGTCCACGACAGGCCGTTGTAACCCGCCAACACCCACGTCATGCCACCGACCAGCGCCGAGACGAAGACCAGCTTGAGGATGAAAATGTCGAGCGGCAACACTTCAAAGTTATAAGCCTGCTTCTGGCGGCGACCATTGAGTTCACTGAAGATGAAGAGCACCACCGCAATCAGCCCGAGCAGCAGCGTGAGTTTGTGCGTCTCCAGCAGGAAACCAACATCAGGGAAATCGGGGATGTAGCCGTTGCCGATGGCGTTGAAGGCCTCATCGGGGATGATGATGGTGCCGGTGCCTTCGGTGGCTAACAACAGCAGGCCGCGATAAATCAGCCAACCAGCCAGCGAAGCGACGAAGGACGGGATGCCAAGTTGCGCCACCGGGAAGGCGGTGATCAACCCGGCCACCGCCCCGAGCACCAGCACCACTGGAATGGCGACCACCACCGGCCAGCCCCACGAGACGAGGGCGATGGCCGCCACCGCGCCGAGGAAGCCAGCCAAAAAACCGACCGACAGATCGATGTGGCGGATGACGATGACGAGCGTCATGCCCACCGCCAGCACGGCGATGTAGCCCGTCTGATTGAGGAGATTGCTCAGGTTGCGCGATGAAATGAAAACGCCCTCAGTAGTCGCGGTGAAGATCACCATGATCACAAACAGGGCGATGTACATGCCATATTCGCGAATGTTCTGTCGCAGGACGCGTTGCAGGTTCTGAAAAAACATTCCGGTTCTCCTCAGTTGGTGGCCAGATGCATGATCTTTTCCTGCGACGCGTCTGCGATGGGCAGTTCGCCGGCGATGCGGCCCGAGGCGACCACGTAGACACGATCACTCATCCCCAACACTTCCGGCAATTCAGAGGAGATCATGATGATGCTCATCCCCTGCTGCACCAGGCTGTTCATCAGCGTGTAGATTTCGTACTTAGCCCCAACATCAATGCCCCGGGTCGGCTCATCCAAAATCAGCACGTCCGGCTTGACGAACAGCCACTTGCCGAGGCACACCTTTTGCTGATTGCCGCCGCTGAGATTCGAGACCCGCTGTTCGACGCTCGGCGTTTTGATGTTGAGCGACGTCCTGTACTCGTTGGCGATCTTGACTTCGGCGTTGCCGTTGACGATGCCCCGCACCGAGATGCCGCGTAGGTTGGCGAGGGTGATGTTCTGCTTCACATCCTGGATCAAAATTAGGCCGTTGCCTTTGCGATCCTCGGATACGTAAGCCATGCCGGCTTTGATGGCGTCCTCCGGATGCGTGAAGTGGCGCCGCTGACCTTTGAGGGCGACCTCGCCCTGCATGCGATAGCCAACCGGATTGCCAAAGATACTCAGCGCCAACTCCGTGCGGCCTGAGCCCATCAGACCAGAAAAGCCGATAATCTCGCCCCGCTTCACATTGAAGCTGACATCCCGCAGGATATTGCGGCCACGGGTCGGATCGTACGCATTCAAGCCTTTGACGTCCAACAGCACCTCGCCGACTTGCTTGTTGGGGCGTCTGGGATAGATGTTGTCGATCTCGCGCCCAACCATGTGCTTGATCATGGCGCTTTCGGACACTTCGCCTTTCTTAGCCTCGAGTGTGCAAATGGTCTGGCCGTCGCGCAAGACCGTCACCGAGTCGGCCACGGCGAGGACTTCTTTGAGCTTGTGTGAAATCAGAATGCAGGTCACGCCGTGGTCACGCAAGCCGCGCAATAGATTCAACAGGTTCTCGCTGTCGGTTTCATTCAGGGCGGCGGTCGGTTCGTCGAGGATGAGTAGTTTGATTTCGCGGCTGAGGGCCTTAGCGATCTCGACCAGTTGCTGCTTGCCGACACCTAAATTTCTGACCTTCTCCGCCGGGTTGACGTCCAGCCCGACCTTTTTCAACATCTCACCGGCGCGTTTGATGGTTTCGTTCCAATTGACGAGGAAGCCGTTGCGGATTTCGTTGCCGAGAAACATGTTTTCGTAGACCGTCATCTCGGGCACCAGCGCTAGTTCTTGATAGATGATGGCGATGCCGGCGTGCTCGCTGTCGCGGATGCTGCGGAATTTTTGCACTTGCCCGGCGAAGAGGATGTCGCCCGAGTAGTCGCCGTGGGGATACACGCCGCTCAACACTTTCATGAGCGTGGATTTGCCGGCGCCGTTCTCGCCGACCAAACAATGGATCTCACCCTCCGCCACACGAAAGCTCACATTGTTCAGGGCTTTCACGCCGGGAAACGTCTTGGTGATATTGCGCATCTCCAGAATGGGCGTCGTCATAGCACCTCCGAGCAGGGTGGCGAAAGTATACAGGAATAGTGATGGGTTTAGCCACTACTATTCCTGTATTCAGACTATGCTTACGGCTTACGGCAGACCGGTGAAGTCAGCGGCTGAGTAGTAACCCGAGTCGATCAGGGCCGCCTTGACGTTGGCTTTGTCCACCGTCACCACCGGCGATTGGATCGCCGGGATGTCGGCCTT
>JBQTJD010000240.1:0-4807 GCA_052387475.1 Anaerolineales bacterium
ACTCGGCCAACTCATGCAAGCCGGGTTTGCCATACATGATCTCCGGGGCGGGCAGCCCCAGAACGGCTGAGAACAGATCGGGCAAGTCGGGTCGGGTCAAACCGTACATCTCCAGGCGCGTGCGCCAGAAACGTTGCAGATACACGGCGGCCATATAACGCGCGCGCAATTCGTTGGCGGCTTCTACGTTCAATATCGCCAGTACATCCGGCACACGTTCGGCCAGTTCGGGGTGCAGCAGAAAAAGCGCGATCAACGCCGAGCGCAAGCGCGCATCTTCATGGCCCGCCAAACTGGCGATCAGGTCATTGTCGGTCAGCGGCTCGGCGGTGACGCTATCGGATAGCAGATAATCCACGCCCCGCGCACGCAACGCCGTGATCAACCGGTCGCGGTCATGGGTCACCATCATTTGTAGAGACGACCCAGTGGGTCGTCTCCCCACACGGCGTCTGCGCTATACACCCTGCACACCGGCGATCATCGCCACCGCACCGAGCGTCACCAGCACTACGCACGCAATCACAAGCACGATGTTGATAAAGCGATTGATGGCCGCGCCATGCACGTAATCACCGAGCACCAGGCGGAAGCCATTAAGACCGTGGACGATAGCCAGAAACAGGATGGTGAATGTCGAGCCCCAGTTGAGCGGCTGCGCCCAGCGATCCGCCACGTATTGCAAGTCAATGTGATGCGCACCGGTGAGCAGCGCGTTGGCTAGTACGTGAATCCAGATCAATAGGATGAGCAAGCCGCCGCTCCAGCGCATGAAGAGCCAACTCCACGTTTCCAGGTTTTTGCCCGGCATCGCCACATAGCGCGGTGCATTGGAGAGCATGGCCTGATTGAATGTGCCGCCGTACGCCAGCACGCCGGTGAGGATGATAAAGACCGCCGGCACAATGAGATAGGTGATGCTCAACCCCGGGAAGGGGACCACCGGCTCAGTGGGGCCACAACTCGCGCACAAGTAGTTGTTGTAGAGGTTGAGCGAGACAAAGAACGCCGCCGGCAGCCAGCACAACACCGAGAGCACGATGACGGTCCAAAACGACCGGGCTTGCAAATGTTTGTTCCACCAGTTCGGGAACGTATCTTTCAGGATGATGTTGAGGCCGTTGATGGCGTGATAAACGATAGCCGCGAACAACGCGTACTCGCTGATGAGAAACGGAATGCTGCCGTACAACTCAATCGCGTGCCCGTACCCTTCCGGCCAGAAGTACACCCACGAGGTATCCACCACATGGATCACGACAAAGAATAATATCGCCAGGCCCGAGACGCGATGCAGGATGAAGGCCCAGTGACCCTCGCGTCCGTTATAGCGTATGCCCTCGATGAATTTTGAAAATGGAGATGTGGTCGCGGCCATGCAATTCAGCCCTCCGGCAAAATGAGCAGGCTGGATTTTATCTCAGTTTGCCGGATGAAGCCGGGAACGGTTGAATGGAATTGCTTATCAACGTGATAAAGAGTCCGGGGTCGGGCGTGTGCCCCGACGTAGAAAACGCGCGAACAGCGCCGCGCCCAGCACAAAGGCCAGCATCATCGGCAGTGAGTACACACCGTAAGCCGCGCCCATCAGCAGATACCACCACCAAAACGGCCCGACCTCGCCCGCCAATGCCACGCAGGCAGCGATGAAGGGCAGCACCCCGCCCAACGCCAGCATGATATTCAGCGCGCGGCCCGCCGGAACGGTGCGCGGCTCAATCCACGGCCAGAGGAGCGCCGCGGTGGAGAATAGCCACGCGCCGGTGAAATCATTCAGCGGCCACGCCAGCAGCACCGTCGCGCACAACGCCAGCAGCAACGTCAGCCGGCGTGTGGAGACCGTCAACCGCTCGGCCATCGGCCCCCAGCCGCCGCGCCTCAGCCAAATCTCCCAGGCCGAGAAGCCAGCGACGGCGAGTACCAGCACCGTCACCCAATCGTTCGGTTGTTGAAATAACGCGTCGTTTGTGGGGGGTGGATGGGTGGCGAAGCGCGGCAGCAGATTCAGCAGTACGAGGATGATGAGGACGGCGAAGCCGTTGAGCAATGGCACCGCCGCGCCGAGCAGCGCCAACCCTTCGGGCACGAGCTGTTGCCAGATAGGGCGCTGTCGCCGGAATTCAAGCGCGGTGGCGACGAACAGCGGCGCGCATAGGCCTAGCGACAAAGTCGCGCTGCCCCACATCGGCAATGCCGCGCCGGGCCAGCCGAAAGCCAGCGCCGCACCCAGCACGACGATCACGGCCACAAGCGAAGTGAGGGCGACGAGGCGTTGGTGTGGAGGGGGCATTGAGTGACAGGTGACGAGTGACGGCGTGGCCAGCAACAGGTGACGCGCGGCACTTGCCACCCGTCACTTGTCACGCAATGGGTCGCAGTTCCGCCTGGCGTTGCTCGAAGAAGGTCAGGTGTGTGAGGCCGGCGGCGCGGATGGCGGCCAGGGCCTCGTCGAGGTGCGCGCCCACGTGGTCGGGCCGGTGCGCGTCGGAGCCGAGGGTGACGCGCTCGCCGCCCAGGTCGCGATACCAGCGCAGGATTTCGACGCCGGGCGTGAGCACACCGGCCTTGCCACGCAGGGCGGCGGCGTTCACATCCAGCGCGATGCCGCGCTCGATGCAATTGCGCAGCACCGGGCGGATCACGTCTTCGTAGCGAGTCACGTCATAGCCGCCGTACACACCAAAACCAATCCGCACCGGCACATCGAAGTGGCTGAGGATGTCGAAGCCGCCGACGCTGGTCATGTGCTCCAGTTCGACGAAGTATTCGAGGAAGGCTTCGTCCGCCGGGCGGTCGAAGTAGTCGGGGTCAAAGACCAATTTCGAACCGATCCAATGCAGCGAGCCGAGCGCATAATCAAACGGGTGCGCGGCCAGCAGCGCCTGCGTTTCTTTTTGAAATAGGTGCGGCTCGCCGATTTCGACGCCCGCGCGAATGATAAGCCGTTCGTCAAAGATCTCGCGGCAGCGGCGCAGTTCCGCGAACCACGGCCCGGGCCGAAACCAATCGCGCGTCACTTCGATGGGATGCAGGTCGTAATGCTCGGTGAAACCAATCTCGCGCAGGCCGCTGCCAAGGGCAGCGCGGCACATCACATCCATCGGCGCTTTGCTGTCCGGCGAGAACAGCGTGTGCAGGTGATAGTCCTGGGGAAGCATTGGCGCGGATTGTATCAAAGACAAAGGACTGAGGCCGATGGCGAACCGTTAGAGGCTGGAGTTGTCTTCGAACGCGCGGAATTTCTCGCGCCAGTCGTCGGGCACACGGATGGATTGCTCGGTCGCGTAATCGTACGCCACTTGCACACTGCGGCCCGTCGCCACTTCCTCGTCACCCACCCTCAGCCGGTATTCGAAGGTGAAGCTTTTGTTGCCGATGTGATTGACGCGCACCCACACGGTCACCGTCTGCCCGAGCAATACCGGCTTCTTGAACGTGCAGCTCGTTTCAGCGAGGATGGTGCCGAGCGAGAGGAAGTCGTTCCCCGGCTGCCACAGGCCCAGCGCGCTGAAGTAATCAAAGCGGGCCTGTTCCATAAACGTGAAATACTTGGCGTTGTTCATGTGCCCCTGTGCGTCGAGATCGGCGTAGCGCACGGGGATAGAGGTGGAGAAGCGGAAGGTCATCGAACAACGGGAAATAAAGGAAACGAGTGAAACCACTGCGCGCAGTTTCCCTCATTTCCCCGGTTTCCTTCTTTTCCCGTTTCTACGTGTGGATGTACCCGCCCACTAGCCCGTGCGCGGCCTCCATGATGGTTTCGGAAAGCGAGGGATGCGCGTGCACGTTGCGGGCGATCTCTTCGATGGTCAGTTCCATGCTGTGCGCGAGGGTGAACTCGGGCAGCAGCTCGGTCACTTCCGGCCCAACGAGGTGCGCGCCGAGGATCTCGCCGTACTTCGAGTCGGAGACGATTTTGACGAAGCCCTGATAGTCGTTGAGGCCGAGCGCCTTGCCGTTAGCCTGAAATGGGAACTTGGCGACTTTGACATCGTGGCCCTGCTCCTTGGCTTCCTTCTCGGTGAGGCCGAAGGAGGCGACCTGCGGATGGCAGTACGTGGCGCGCGGCATGGCAACGTAGTCGAGCGTGACGGTGGCGTGGCCGGCAATGTTCTCCGCGCACACGATGCCCTGCGCCGATCCGACGTGCGCGAGCATCAGCTTGGCGGTTACATCGCCCACCGCCCAGATGCCCGGCACGTTCGTCGCCAGCCGGTCATCCACCACAATCGCGCCGCGATCCAGCGTCACGCCCAGCGCCTCCAATCCAAGATCAGCCGCGTTCGGGCGGAAGCCCGGCGCCCACAATAATTGTTCGGCCTCGAGCGTCTCCGCGCCATTCGGGCCGGTGACTTTCACTTTCACCATCTCACCCGAGGCGTCCACGCTCTCGAACTTCGTCCCGATCTTCACCACGATGCCGGCCTTGGTGAACTGCTTGCCCAGCTCTGCGCCGATCTCCTCATCCTCGCGCGGCAGTAAGGAGGGCAACATCTCCACGATCGTGACCTTCGCGCCGTAGGAGTTCCACACCGTGGCGAACTCGCAGCCGATGGCGCCGCCGCCCACGATGATGATTGACCCCGGTAGCTTCTCCTGCAGAATGGCCTCGTGATAAGTCAGCACTTTCTTGCCATCCGGTTGCACACCGCCGAACAGCATGACGCTTGCGCCGGTGGCGATGACGATGTTCTTCGCGCTCAGCGTTTTCTTGCCGCCATCCTTGTCGGTGACTTCAAGCGACGATTTGCTTTTGAGCAGCGCAGCGCCCATGTGCACATCGATCTTGTTCTTCTTCATCAAGAAC
>JBQTJD010000241.1:0-3068 GCA_052387475.1 Anaerolineales bacterium
CAACGGTATTCGGGCTGCTGAGAAAAAGGGATTTGTGGGCTGGCTGCGCGGGACCAACGCCGACGTCGTCGCACTGCAAGAGACGAAGGCCCACCCGGATCAACTTTCGGCAGCGCTGTTGAGTGTGGATGGATATCACTGTGAGTGGTGCTCGGCGGAGAAGAAAGGCTACAGCGGCGTGGCAACTTACTCGCGCCACCCCGCATCGGCTATTTGTCGTGGCCTGAGTGAAGCTCGCTTCGACACCGAGGGGCGCGTCCTCATTCACGAGTACCCGGCCTTCGTACTTCTCAATATCTATTTTCCAAATGGCGGGCGCGGGCCGGAATGGGTGGCGCACAAGCTCGCGTTCTACCGGCGCTTCCTCGATGTGGCGCGCGACTACATGAATGCCGGGCGGCCTATCATCGTGGCCGGCGATTTCAACACGGCGTACGCCGAGATTGACCTCGCCCGCCCAAAAGCGAATGCCAGAACCAGCGGCTTCATGCCGGTGGAACGCGCCGGCCTCGGCGAATTTTTCGAGGCAGGTCTGATCGATACGTTTCGCTATTTGCACCCGACCACGGTGAAGTACACATGGTGGGATATGGTCTCGCGCGCCCGCGAGCGCAACGTCGGCTGGCGGCTCGATTACTTCATGGTCTCAACGGATTTGAAAGACCGCATCGTCAGCGCCGAGATTCACGATGAGGTGCTGGGGTCCGACCACTGCCCGGTCAGTTTGGTCGTGGAGGTCGAATAGTCATTGGTTTGTGTGGTCAGGCAGTTCCATCTGTGCCAAAGCTTCAGTGATCGCCCCCCACTCTGCCAGCGTCAGCGTCTCAGCGCGGCGCTTCGAGTCAACGCCCGATTGATTGAGCAATACATCCCCGCGCGCGGCCTCCGTCCCCAACCCGGCGGCCAGTGAGTTGCGCAACTGTTTGCGCTTTTGACCAAAGCCCGCTTTCACCACACGAAAAAACTCATCTACATCACGCACCGGCATGGCGGGCTGCGGGCGCACATCAAGCCGCACGACGGCCGAGTCCACCTCCGGACGCGGATAGAAAGCGCCGGCAGAGATGCGAGCCACGATACGCGGCATGGCGTAGAACTGCACACTCACCGCGAGCAGGCTCATATCACCCGGCGCCGCGCACATGCGCTCGGCGACTTCGCGCTGCACAGTGAGGACGATGCGCGCCGGTTTCCCTTCCGCTTCGAGCAAGTGACGGATAACGGCGGAGGTGATGTAGTAGGGGATGTTGGCGACGACTTTATAGAAAGGCGGAAGGATGAAGGATGAAGGCGGAAGTTCGAGGATATCGCCGTGAATGACTTCGACATTGTCGAAGCCTTCGAGGACGAAGTTGAGGGCAGGCAACAGCGATTGGTCGAGTTCGACGGCAACCACACGGCTGACAGCCCCGGCCAAGTGTCGCGTCAGGCTGCCTAGCCCCGGCCCGATCTCCAGCACCACATCCTCCGCGGTCAGTTCTGCGGCCTTCACCACCTTCGCCAAGGCGGCTTCGTCAATCAGAAAATTTTGGCCGAGGCTTTTCTTTGGCTTGAGGTTGAATTGGCGCAGCAGACTTGGCAGATGTAGAGGGCGCACTCATGAAGACGTGAAACGTGATGCGTGAAACGTGAGAACTGCGGTGCCAATCACGTTTCACGTTTCACGCATTACGGGATTGTCGAGGGGATAATCCACACGATTTGATTGTCGGGTGGCACGGGCGTGAGGAAATAAACCGTGATAACTCTGGCCCAACTTTGGTAGTTGCCGTCATCGTAACCGAGATCAATAAAGCGCCCCTTTACACCACCGCCGGTATCGGCGGCGAGCGCGAAACCGTAGCCGGGCACGTACATGCGCGTGCCGAAGGAGATGTAGCGGCGGTCAATCGCAACCAGCCCTTTGGTCAGCGGCTGGCCCGAGGCCGTGATGCCGTAGTTGCGGGCGGTGCGCGGCACGCCGGCGCGCGCGGGCGAATACGAGGTGGCATACATCGTGTACGCGCGCCAGTATTCGAGCACGCCATCGGCGGTCTCGACCGTGCGAACCGTGATCTTCGTGCCATAGCCGATGACGCGCGGCGCGGCGGCTAGCGCCAATGTTTCGGCCTCAGCCACGCGGCTCACTTCCACGCCATCTTCGTAGCGCACGCGGATGTTGCGCCGCAACGCGCCATCCGCGCCCGCTTGCAGAGTTTGCACCGTATCAATATCTACCTGCGGCATGGCCTGATACACGGTTTCGCGCGGGATGGTTAGCTGCTCGGTGATGACTTCCTCACGCACGCGCACGATGCGCAAGCCGTTCTCCACTGGCAGCACGTAATCCGCGCCCACCAACGCCAGGCCCACCTGCGCCAGAGTTTCGGTCACGCTGCCGGGTTGCACAGCCATGGTCAGCGTGCGACCATCGGCTTGGATGGTGAGTGGCCGCGCGCGGATGAGGGTGATGGTGAGATTCGGAGTGATGGCGGACTCGGGCGTGGGTTCCACAATATCAGCGGCGGTGAGGCGCAACCCGGCTTGCCACAGCGCTTCGCCCACAGTGCGAGCTGCCGTTTGCACGATGAGTGTTTCCCCCGGCGTCGCGCTATCCGCGATGGAGATGGTGACAGCGCGGCGAACGGTGATCCGTACGGGAGCGGCATCCCGCGCGGAACCGGCCTCCACGCGGACACCATCCGCCCACACCTCATCCGCTTCCCCTAGCACAACGCCCGCCTCAGCCACGATTTCGAATGGCTCGTTGAGTGTGCTTGCGACAGAGACGGTTTTGCCGTCGGCCTCGACCCACACGACCGGGCGGGCAACGGGCGGAGCGGCGCAACTGGCAAGACAAAGGACGAGAGAAAGGAACAGTCGCTGCATAAAGCTTGAACCGCAAAGGACGCGGAGAGGGCAAAGAAAATCTCTGCGCCTTTGCGTGCTCTGCGGTTCATAAAACGCTCTCGGGCAGGCAACCCGGCGGCTCCCAGAGAAGACTCCTTCTCGCTGCTGCCTTCCGGCCCTGCCGAGGTTCGACGGTCTCTGCCGCGCCGGACCCACCCGCGGGCGCGCTGGAGTATAGC
>JBQTJD010000242.1:0-11450 GCA_052387475.1 Anaerolineales bacterium
AGTGGAAGGAGATGGGCATCGAGATCGTGATCGAGTCCACCGGGCTGTTCACGGACGCGAACAGGGCCAAGGCGCACCTCGAATCCGGCGGGGCCAAGAAGGTCATCATCTCCGCCCCGGCCAAGAACGAAGACATCACCCTGGTGCTGGGCGTGAACAACGACAAATACGACCCGGCCAACCATCACGTCATCTCCAACGCCTCGTGCACGACCAACGGCCTCGCGCCGGTGGCGAAAGTGCTTAACGACGCCTTCGGCATCGAGAAGGGCCTGCTCACCACCGTGCATGCCTACACCAACTCGCAGAAGCTGCAAGACCTGGGCGCGAAGGACTTGCGCGACGCGCGGGCCGCGCCGCAGAACATCGTGCCCTCCGAGACGGGCGCAGCCAAAGCCGTCGGCCTCGTTATCCCCGAACTCAAAGGCAAGTTCGGCGGCATGGCCTTCCGTGTACCTACGGCCACCGTCTCCGTGGTGGACTTCACGGCCGTGCTCAACAAGGAAGCGAGCAAGGACGACATCCGCAATGCGATGGTCGAGTACGCCAGCGGCTCGATGAAGGGCATCCTCGGTGTGACCGATGAGCCGCTGGTCTCCTCCGACCTGCGCGGCACCACGCTCTCCTCGGTCTACAGTTCGATGGACACGCTCGTCATCGGCAACCTCGTCAAGGTCGTGGCTTGGTACGACAACGAGTGGGGCTATGCCTGCCGCCTGGCCGATGTGACGGCGATGGTGGCCTCCCAATTGTAGATTGAGACCGTCTGCAATCTGAAATCTAAAATCTGCAATGAATAAGAAGACCGTTCGCGACATTGACTTCAAAAAGAAGCGCGCGCTGGTGCGGGTGGATTTCAACGTGCCGCTCAAAGACGGAAAAATAACAGACGACACCCGTATCCGCGCGTCGTTGCCCACCATTGAGTATTTGCTTGAGCGCAGCGCGGGTGTGCTGTTGTGTTCGCACCTCGGACGTCCCAAAGGTGGGCCGGATCCCAAATACTCACTCGCGCCGGCGGCGGAGCGGTTGGGCGAACTACTCGGCAAGCCGGTGAAATTGGTTCCCGATTGCGTCGGGCCGGCCGCGGAGGAAGCGGCCGCCGCGATGTTCCCCGGTGATGTGGTCCTGCTTGAGAACGTCCGCTTTCATCCCGAAGAAGAGAAGAACGACCCGACCTTCGCGCAGAAGCTTTCCGTGCTGGCCGACATTTTTGTGAACGATGCCTTCGGCTCGGCGCACCGCGCGCATGCTTCGACGGAGGGCGTGGCGCACCATCTGCCCGCCGTGGCCGGCTTCCTGATGGAAAAAGAGATCGAGTATCTCGGGCAAGCGGTCAACAATCCCCCGCATCCGTACATCGCTATCCTCGGTGGGGCGAAGATCAGCGACAAAATCCTCGTCATCGAAAATCTGCTGGCCAAAGCCGACAAGGTGCTGATTGGCGGAGGGATGGCGAATACGTTCTTCAAGGCGCAAGGCATTGAGATGGGCGACTCGCTGGTGGAAGAGGCCAGCCTCGATATAGCGAAAACAGTGTTGGCGAAAGCAAGTGACAAGTTGCTACTGCCGGTGGACGCCGTCATCGCCGACAAGTTCGACGCCGAAGCGCAATCGAAGACCATTGCCGTGAAGGGCGGTGCGACCGCTGGCGTGCCCGCCGGTTGGCGCATCCTCGACATCGGGCCGGAGACGGTGAAGGCGTACGCGGCGGCGCTGAAGGGCGCAGCGCTTGTGGTGTGGAACGGGCCGATGGGCGTGTTCGAGTTTCCGAAATTCGCTGCCGGCACAAACGCGGTGGCGCAGGCGGTAGCCGACTCCAGCGCGACGACGGTCGTGGGCGGCGGCGATTCGGTCGCAGCCATCGAGCAGGCGGGCCTCACGGAAAAAATCACCCACATCTCCACCGGCGGCGGCGCGAGCCTTGAGATGCTCGAAGGCAAGGTGTTGCCGGGCCTGGCGGCGCTCAACGACAAGTGACCGGCGAATGAATTCGCAGCAACACAAGGCGAAGTCCACCTACGTGGACTACAGCCGCCGAAGGGCGGCTTCGCGTTGTGTTGCCGCGGTTTTCAACCGCCCGCCTTGACACCCCGCTAACACATTCTCGCTTGCGCCCATAAACCTTGTGGCGCATACTGCGACCTGATGTCCTCACCCACCGGAGCACGCTTGCATGTCCCTCACTGTCGGTGAAACTGTCGGGCCGTATCGCATCGTCGAGCAATTGGGGCAGGGCGGCATGGCCACGGTCTTCAAGGCCTATCACGCCGCGCTTGACCGCTACGTCGCCATCAAAGTCCTGCACCCCGCGTTCAAAGAAGACGCCACCTTCCTTGCCCGCTTCCAGCGCGAAGCTCGCGTCGTCGCCCGGCTCGAACATCCCAACATCGTCCCCGTGTACGACTTCGCCGAGCACAACGGCTCGCCGTATCTGGTGATGAAGTTCATCGAGGGCGAGACGCTCAAGGCCCGCATCTCGCGCACGCCGCTTTCATTGCGTGACACACAGCGCATCGTCGAGGCGGTCGGCTCCGGGCTGGATTACGCGCACCGGCAGGGCGTACTGCACCGCGATATCAAATCCTCGAACGTGATGTTGGCGGCGGATGGCAACGTGTATCTGGCCGACTTCGGGCTGGCGCGCATCGCGCAGGCGGGCGAAAGCACCCTCTCGCTCGACTCGATGATCGGCACGCCGCACTACATGAGTCCGGAGCAGGCCAAGGGCGCGAAAGACCTCGACGCGGGCACCGACATTTATTCGCTCGGCGTGGTGTTGTACGAACTCGTCGTAGGCCGCTTGCCGTACAGCGCCGACACGCCGTTTGCCATCATCCACGATCACATCTACACACCGCTGCCCGCGCCGCGCAGCCTGAATCCCAATGTGCCCGACGCCATCGAACGCGTGCTGCAAAAATCGCTGGCGAAGGACCGCGCCGAGCGGTACACCGATGTGGCGCAGATGATGGCAGCGTTCCGCGAGGCGGTGAGTGGGGTAGACACGCTGGTGGCATTGGCGAAGCCGATGCCGGCGGAACCGAGCGCGCCGACTGCGCCGAACAGCGAAACGAGGCGCGCCTCGGTGGCCGAGCCGGTTGCGCCGACTCGCGTTTCGACTCCAAAGCGTGGCTATCAATTCAAGTGGTGGCACGCCGTCATCGGCCTGATTGCCGTCGCATTCTGTAGCTTGCTTTCAATCGGCATCGCGCAGGGCGTCAACCGGCAGCGGCAAGCGACGCAGCAAGCCGCGCAGGCGACGAACGCTCCCCCGGCCACTCAGGCCCCTAGCGCGACGCAGCCTCCCGCGCCGCCCACCCGCATCAACACCCCGCCACCAGGCAGCGACCCGCGCACCCTCATCGCAGAAGCGGAGCCGTTGTTCGGCAACGGAGAACGGGAGGCGGCGCTGGCGAAGCTGGATGCAGCGGTGGCGGCTGCGCCGCACGATGCAAACGTTTATCGCGCGGCGGGTGATTTGACGCTGGTGTTCGACCGCGGGCTGGTCGCATTGGAACGCTACTACATGCCCGGGCTGGCGCTGGCCCCCGAGTCGCGCGAGCCGGCGGTGCTCGGCCTGCGGGAGCAAACGCTCTTGGCCTTTTACATCGCCGCTGCTGATCAAGAAGCCGAGCAGTTTATCCTCGACGCCGCCCCGCAGTTCACCGACAACACCGGCAATCTGGCCTATCAACGCTGGCGGTTGTTCTACGGGGATGCGGAGACGGCGCGGGTGGAGATCGAAGCCATCGTGCGCCCGAACGTGACGAGCGACGGCCCGCAATTGATCTATGGCGATTACTTTTTGAAGGTCTGCAAGCCGGGCGAGGCGGCCGGTCATTACGAGACGGCCAAGCGCAACCCGCCTGGTCAGCGATCACCGATGCATTGGATTGTGCTCGAGGCGGATTGCCGACTGAAGCAATTGCTCGAACAGCATGATAACGCGAAACTGACGCCTTCGTGCGAGGAACTTGAGACGCTGGTGCGGGCCAGCCCCGCGCCGTAATTGCTTGTCACCCCGAGCGAAGCGGTCGTTCACAGAACGCGGGGTCTCTATCTAAATCTAAATCGAACGCAGCGTTCGGAGAGCCAGAGATGCTGCGGAACTTAGTTCCGACCGGCGCGCTGCGCCTCAGCATTACATTGTGAGAGATATTCTCAGGGAGAACTCCATGCGAACCAAAATCATCGCCGGCAACTGGAAGATGAACAAGACCCCGGCAGAAGCTGTTGAACTCACGCAAGCACTTCTGCCTGAAATTCAATCCGTGTCGAAAATAGATCGGGTGTTGTGCCCGCCGTTCGTCTCGCTCGCCGCTGTTGCGCCGTTGCTCGCAGGCACCGGCATCGGCCTGGGCGCGCAGAACATGCATTGGGAAAAGTCCGGCGCGTTTACCGGCGAAATCTCCGCGCCGATGTTGGCCGGCCTGTGCCAATACGTCATTATCGGTCACTCCGAGCGGCGGCAGTATTTCGGTGAGACGGATGAGGGTGTGAATAAGAAAGTGAAAGCCGCACTCGCGCACGGGCTGACGCCCATCATCTGCGTAGGCGAGAATCTCGCCGAGAACGAAGCCGGTCAGACGCGTGAGGTGGTGCACCGGCATGTGCGCGGCGCGTATGCAGGCCTCGACGCCGAAGAGGCGCTCAAGACTGTGATCGCGTACGAGCCCGTGTGGGCTATTGGTACGGGCAAGGCCGCGACGCCGGAGCAGGCGAACGCGGTGATGGGCAAGTACGTCCGCGCTCTCCTCGATGAGTTGTATTCGACCCCAGTCGCTGACGCGCTCCGCATCCAATACGGCGGCTCGGTGACGGCCGCCAACGCGGCGGCGCTTATGGCTCAGCCTGATATTGACGGCGCGCTGGTCGGCGGTGCGAGCCTCAAGCCGGGAGAATTCGCGGCGATTGTGAAGGCAGCCGCTGGCTGATAGCGGCTGACCGCTTTGCCTACCTTCGTCAGTTGGCTTTGGCTGGCCGTCATCTTCGCGCCATTGGTGCTGCTTGAACGTTGGATCCATCGGCACTTGCAGGGGCTGTGGTTGCTGATCTTTCGTGACCCCGACATTGCTACAATCCTGTACTCGATGATGATGCTGCCCGGCGTCGCGCTGCACGAGCTGAGTCATTGGATCGCGGCGACGCTGCTGGGTGTGCGCACCGGGCGCTTCAGCCTGCTCCCCGAGCGGCTGGAGGATGGCGCGCTGCGGTTGGGCTTTGTGGAAACCGAAAAGACCGATTTGGTGCGCGAGGCGCTGATCGGGGCGGCCCCGTTGGTGGCGGGCTGTGGGGTTGTTCTCGCGATTGGCAATGGGCCGTTACAATTAGGCCCGGTGGGGGCAGCGCTGGCCGCTGGTGACGTGTCGGGCATGGCACAGAAATTGCTGATCACACTCGGGGCGAGTGATGCGTGGCTGTGGCTGTATGTGCTCTTTGCGGTCAGCAATTCGATGTTGCCTTCGGCGTCTGATCGGCGGGCGTGGCTGCCGCTGCTGGCCTTTGCGGTGCTGCTGGCGGGCGTGTTGATCTATTCCGGCTTCGGAGCGCTGGTCTTGAATGCCGTCAGCGGCCCAGTAGAATCAGCCGTACAGGCGCTGGCCGCAGCTTTTACGGTGACCGTGGCGCTGAATGTATGCTGTGTCCCGTTGCTGTGGCTGGTGGAGCGCGGTTTGTCCAAACTCACCGGCCTGCGGGTGGAGTATTAACCATATGAACGCCCACATGAATCGTGCGACCCGGCTCACGCTCAGCCTCACCCTACTCGCCTCCCTATTGGCTGCCCCAGTGCATGTGGCGTGGGCGGCGACGATCACCGTCACCGAAACAGCCGATGAGTTGAACTCCGATGGCGATTGTTCACTCCGCGAGGCCATCACTGCCGCGAATACGAATCTCCCGGTGGATGCCTGCCCAGCGGGTGAGAGCGGCAACACGGATACCATTCAACTGGCGGCGGCGACTTATACCCTTTCGATTGTGGGCGCAAATGAGAACGGGGCCGCGACGGGCGACCTCGATATTGCGCCCGCCGGCAGCGTCTCCATGGTGGGCGCAGGCAGTACCGTGATTGATGGCGCAGGGATCGACCGGGTGCTCGATGTGCTAGCTTCATCCAATCTCACGTTATCCTCGCTGACAATCCAAAACGGCACAGCGGTCAACATCAATGGTGGCGGCATCCGTAACCTGGGTACGTTGACCCTCAACGGTGTCGTGATCGCCAACAATACCGCGACGGGGAGCGGTGTCGGCGGCGGCCTCGCCTCCAGCGGGATCACGACGATCAACAACAGCACGTTCACCGGCAACACCGCCAACGAAGGCGGCGGTCTGCACGTCACCACCGGCTCCGCCAACGTCGCTGGTGTGTTGGTGGCTGGCAACACCGCCAACAATCTGGGCGGTGGCATTTACAACCTCGGTGGCACACTGACCCTGACCAACGCCACAATACGCGGCAACAGCACCAGCGGCGGCGACGGCGGCGGTCTGCAAACAGATTCCTCCACGACCCTGTCCAATGTAACGATCAGTGAGAACACGGCCTCGGGGTTGGGCAGCGGCCTCCGAACGACCATCACGATCAATGCGCGCAACAGTGTCTTGGCCAACAACAGCGGCAGCAGTGATTGCAGTGGAACGATTTTTTCCAGCGGGAATCCAAACTTCGTACAGTCTGTGGCAGGCTGCAATGTGGTTGGCGGCGGACCGCTGACCGGGGCGAATCCACTCGGCGCGTTCAGCGGCACGCTCTATCCATTGCCCCTTGGCAGCCCGGCGATTGATGCTGGCAACAACGCCACTTGCCCGGCGACTGATCAGGCCGGAACGAGCCGGCCTTTAGATGGTGATGGCAGCGGCGTGGCGGAATGTGACCTCGGTGCTTATGAGGCGCCCGCCATCCCCGTTGTCGCAACCCCAACGCCGACCAGCACGCCCGTGGGCCCTGGCCCGACGGCGACGCCCACCCCCATCCCGCCGCTGCCGCCAACCAACACTCCCGTTGGGCCGGCGCCGACCAGCGTGCCGCCGACCAATCCTCCGCCGCAGCCCACTTCTCCACCACAACCACAGCCCACGGCCACGCCCGTCACCGGGTCGATCACGTATATCGTTCAGCGCGGCGATACGCTCTTTTGGATCGCGGTGCGCTATCACACCACGGTGGATGTGTTGGTGCGCGCGAACAACATTGCCCAACCCGACCGGCTGACGGTGGGGCAGGTACTGACCATCCCGGTGGATGCCGCCACGACCTACATCGCGCGCGCGGGTGACACGCTGCAAGGTATTGCGACGCGCTTCAACACAACCGTGGCCGCGCTGCAAGCCGCCAATGGATTGGGGACGCGCACGTGGATTTATGTGGGGCAGACGATCATCATCCCGTCGGGCGCCACGGTGCCGCCCGCGCCTCAGCCGGTTCCAGGGACGTATGTTGTGCAAGCGGGGGATAACCTCTTCCGGATTGCGTTGCGTTTCAACACAACCGTGCTCGCGCTGCAACAGGCCAACGGGTTATTTTCGACTCGGATATATGCCGGGCAGCGGCTCGTCATCCCTGGTGCGGGTGCGCCCGTGCCGCCGCCCGGCGGCCAGCGAACGTACATCGTGCAACGTGGCGATACGCTCTTTCGTATCGGCTTGCGCTACGGCGTAACGGTGGCGGCGCTGCAAGCGGCCAACGGCCTGCGCGGCACCCTCATCTATGCCGGGCAAACGTTAGTAATTCCGTGACCTCCATTCGGCCCTCATAGAAATCAAAAAGAGACGCGCCACCGGCGCGTCTCTACGATTTTGCTTTGTGATTATTTTCTCCGGCTGATAACAAGTAGCACAATCACGACCAACACCCCCACCCCCGCAATCGCCGCGAGCTTCACTTCCGGCGCAATCGGCGCGAGCGCGATGACGCCGCCCAGCGCGCAGAACAGCCAGTAGCCCAGCACAATCGGCCACTGCGGCAGCCCGAAGTCGCTCAGCCGGAAGTGCAGATGCCCACGGTCTCCCTGCATCGGCGATTGGCCGCGCCGCCAGCGATCCACGATCTGAAAAAACACATCGGCAATCGGCAGCGCCATCACCAGCAGCGCCGTGGCCACGCGCGCCGGCGCGAGGATGGAGAGCGTGGCCAGCGCATACCCGAGCACCATCGCCCCCGCCGAGCCGAGGAAGACGCGAGCCGGGTGAATGTTGAAGATCAAAAATCCGACGCACGCGCCTGCGAGTGCGATTGAGTACAGCGCGATCTCCGGTTGCTGCAAGCGCGTGGAATGGATGGCGAAGAGCAATGCGGCGATGCCCGCTACGCCCGCTGCCAACCCGTCCAACCCGTCGAGAAAGTTGACGGTGTTCATCATCCCCATTACCCAGGAGATAGTGATGAAGATGCGGACGAGGAGGGGGATTTGCCAAACGCCATAGAATGGCAACGTCACCTCTCCAATCCACACCGTGCCGAGCAGAGCAATCGCCGCCGCGCCGAATTGAATCGCGAACTGTGGCCCAGCTTTCAACTCGCGCACGTCGTCCCACATCCCGCCGAGAAACACAAAGACCGTGCCCACTAACACACCGATGAGCGGCTGCCGATGCTCGTCCTTCAATGGGGCAAAGAGATACAGCCCGAGGGCGACTACGAAGAAGCCGATGAACAATCCCACACCGCCGATACGGGCGACCGGTCGTGTGTGCTGGCGTCGCCCACCCGGAAGCTGCACCAGCCTGGTGCGCTCGCCGAGGCGCATCGCCGCAAATGTGGCGAGTGCGGAAAGGGCGAAGGCGGAGATAAAGGTGAGGGTGGGGAGCAAGGGTGTCAACGGATGGGGCAACGGATCAACGGATAGCAGTTCGTGGTTGATCGCGATGCTGGCGTTTGACCAGCGCCTGCGCTACACATCCGTTGATCCGTTGCGCGAAGCGATCCGTTGTCATGCCGTCCCAAACTGCCGATCCCCCGCATCCCCCAAACCCGGAACGATGTAGCCAATCTCATTCAGATGATCATCCACCGCGCCGACATGGATGGCCACATCAGGATGATCGGTTTGCAAACGCTGTATGCCTTCCGGCGCGGCGATGAGGCCGATGTATTTGATGCGCTTGACGCCCCAGCTTTTGAGCAGCGTGCACGCCGCGGAGGCCGAGCCGCCGGTGGCCAGCATCGGGTCGAGCAGCAGGCACAGTTGCACGCGCGGGGCCACCGGTTTGTTGGCGTAATACTGCATCGGCTCCAGCGTGCGCTCGTCGCGCTTCAGGCCGATGTGCCACACCTCCGCGCCCGGCAGCATCTCCCAAATGCCCTCTACCATCCCCAGCCCAGCGCGCAGCACCGGCACCAGACCGATATCCTGCACCAGCGATTGGCCCCGCGCTTCACCCATCGGCGTCATCACTGTGATCGGTTCGAGAGTGAGATCGGTGGTGGCCTCGCAGGCCAGCAGGATGCTGATCTCGCGCACCAACTCGCGGAATTTTTTCGGCTCGGTGGCAGTACTCCGCAACAAGGCGAGTTTGTGCGCCACCAGCGGGTGGCCGGAGGGGAAGATGTTATCGGGCATGTTGTGCTCCTGCGTCGAGTTGCGCGGGATTTTAGCAGAGCGGGTCATAAAACGTGAAACGTGAGCGGCTACGCCTCACGGATCACGTTTCACGTTTCACGCATCACGCATATAATCACGCCTATGTCCGATTCCGATAGCCGGTTGCTCTCCCCACAACGTAAGCCAGAAGATCAGCCCGACCACGCCCTGCGTCCCAAGCGTCTGGCTGACTTCGTTGGACAGGAGCGCATCCGCGAGAATCTGCAAATTTTGATTGATGCAGCCCGGAAGCGCGGTGATCCGATGGACCATGTGCTGTTCTACGGGCCGCCCGGTCTAGGCAAGACCTCGCTGGCGCATCTAATCGCCAACGAGATGGGCGTGAACATCAAGGTCACCGCCGGCCCGGCGATTGAGCGGGCCGGTGATCTGGCCGCCATCCTCACTAACTTACGCGCGGGCGACATTTTGTTTATTGATGAAGTTCACCGGCTGGGCCGCGCGGTGGAGGAAGTGTTGTATCCGGCGATGGAAGACTTCGCGCTTGACATTGTCATCGGCAAGGGGCCGAGCGCGCGCAGCATCCGGCTCTCACTGCCCAAGTTCACCGTCATCGGTGCGACCACGCGGCTGGCGCTGCTTACCGCCCCGTTGCGCGCCCGCTTCGGCGCACCCTTCCGGCTCGATTTTTACGATCTGCCGGCGATGGAACGAATCGTTACCCGCGCGGCATCTATGCTGCGCGTCGCCGCCGACCCAGAAGGCGTGGCTGAGATCGCTCAGCGCGCGCGCGGCACGCCTCGTGTGGCATTGCGTTTGCTCAAGCGTGTGCGCGATTTCGCTCAAGTGCGCGCGCAGGGCCATATCACGCGGGAGGTAGCTGGCGCCGCGCTCGATCTGTTGGATGTGGATCCGATCGGCCTCGACGACATTGACCGGCGCGTGCTGCGCACCATCATTGAGAAGTACAACGGTGGGCCGGTGGGGCTGGAGACGATTGCGGCAGTGATCAGCGAAGAAGCGGACACGATTATGGATGTGGTGGAGCCGTATCTGTTGCAAAGAGGCTTTATTGATCGCACCTCGCGCGGGCGCACCGTAACACGGTCGGCCTATCTCCATCTCGGGCTGACGCCGCCGGAGAATGGCGAACAGCAAAAGTTGATTTGATTGCACGTGGCAGGTCGCACGTTGACCTTGCCAACCACCACTTGTATGTTGGACACCAGCAATATCGGCAAATGGATTTTCTTCGCCGGCCTCATCGTGATGATCGTCGGCGGCGTCATCTGGCTGGCGGGGCGCTTCGGATTATCGTTGGGCCGCTTGCCCGGTGACATCCGCATCGAACGCGAGGGCTTCGCGCTCTACATTCCGCTTGCCACTTCGATCTTGCTCAGCCTCGCGCTGACCCTGATCATCAACCTGATCAGTCGCTTCTTCAACAACCGCTGATCGTCGTCCGCCTTCTGCCTACCGCTATGCCCGGCCTCTTTTTTGTTTTACTCTCCAATTGGCCCGTCTTCCCCATCGCCCTGGCGGATGTGATCGGCGTCGTCGTGGGGGTATTGCTTTTTCTGCGCCGGCGCGACTGGGTGCCGCTGCTCGTCATCGCCGGGTTTGGCATCCGGGCGATCTCGACACTTACTCGGGTCGCTTTTTACGTCGGCAATATCTACGCCAGCGGCGCAAACATTACCAGTGGTTACGACCCGGTGACGGGCGCGGCTTTTCAACAAACGATGAACTGCGTCGTGGCCGCCGGCGGCGTGGCGACGTTGGCATTGATCCAGACCGCGTTGTGGTTTGGCCTGCGCCACAAAGCCTCAGCCCCGCAGGATGAGTGATGCAGCTTTCAGATTTCGATTACGACCTGCCGGAGTCCTGCATCGCCCAGACTCC
>JBQTJD010000243.1:0-2584 GCA_052387475.1 Anaerolineales bacterium
AGCAAGCTGGCGCTGCATCACTGGACGGGCAGCCAGTGGTCGGGGGCGGGGGTGGCGTGCCAGCCGGCGCCGGCACTCAACACGGTGACCTGCACGGCGCAGACGCCGCCGCTGGCCGAATTCGTGCTGGCGGAGACGGAGTATCGCGTTTATCTGCCGATGGTCGTGCGATAGCCGACGGCCAACAAAACGGGACGCAGCGGCGATGGCCGTCTGCGTCCTGTTACTGAGCCAGCGCCTTTCACGGTGCCACCATCACCCGCTCAACTTCGCAGCCCGCTTTCCGCAATACCGCTTCCACCTCGGCGCTCACGCTCTGCTCGTTGCCGAAGATGGTGACGCGCTGGGCGGTGGCCGCCTCGCCGACGGAGAAACCGCAGGCCGGTTTGTGCGCTTTCACGTAATCGAGCGCGATGTTCCAGTGCCACTCGGAAATGCCCCATTCAAATGTCGGCAGCAGCAGATAATGCTTGAGTGGTTTGGAGGGGCCGACGCCGGTGGATTTGCCGCCAGTGGCCGGGCGGCCGGTGGGCCGATTGCGGGCCGTGAACTGTTTGAGCGCGGCCACGGTCGCCAGCGTCGAGCCATCCGCCCGATACCAGGCCTCGTTCGCGTACGGGCTGGCCGGCTCGGCGGCCAGCAGCCAGAAATTCACATTGAGCAAATTGTCCGGCAGCTTCTTTTCACTCACGAGAGTGACGATCTCCTGCGTCTGCGCGGCAAACGCGTCGGCGTTCACTTCGCCGAGGCGCGGGCCGCCGGCGAGGCAGAGCAGCGGTCGCCGCCCGCCGAGCCGCGCCTCGATTATTTCGTTATACCAATCAAAGAGATGAAAGCCGCGCTGATCCTGCATCGCGGGGGTAGTGGCGTAGGGTCGCGCGGTGGGCCAGGCGCGCAATCCACCCTGGCCCCATTCCACCGGGCGGCCCAACGTCCACAGGTTTACGGCGAAGGTCAGCCGTTGCACCAACTCCATTTGATTGCGTTTGGCGAGTGCGGCTTCGAGGAAAGCAGTGTCCCAATAATCACCGCCCGCTTTGAGCGCGGGGAACACCGGCTCGAGGCCGGCCTCGAGCTGCGCTTGCCATACGGGCAGGGCGATGTCGATGAAGCGGTCCACCAGCGCGGTCTTCGCCCAATCGGCTTGCGTCCACGATGACCGAGCGTTCGGCTCGGCGAAGACGCTCACATACTTCACGCCCCAACGCGCGTACATTTCGAACAGCGCCTTCAACTCATCGCCGTTGTGCGCGCGGATGGGCGTGGCCAGGATGTGGATGATCGGCTCGATGCCGGTCTGCTTCAGCGCGGTGAGGAAAGGCTCGGGCACAGCGCGCGTCAGCGAGCCGATGATGGTGAGCGATTGCGCCCCCAGCGCCTTTAGTTCGGGCAACCACGCCTGCACATCCACAGCGCGGTAGTGTGTGTCGTCGGGGAAGTAATGAAAGCCGATGGTGGTCATTTCTGAACCTCGTCAATGCGGGCAAGGGTGCGGGTGGGCAGGTGAGCGGGTGAGAAGCCTCACCCCTGCTCCCCTGCCTTTCTATCTCGAAACCGATAACTTAATGATCCGTCCCAACTCATCAAACGTTGCGCGCGCGTAGTGCGGGTGCTTGCGGCTTTGCGCGTGGATGGTCTTGGTGAGGGTGATGATGGTGTTGCGCGAACCGGCGCGCTTCATGGTGCTGTTGGCAGGCAACGTACGGGCGCGGGCGACGGGTACGCCGCCGGAGAACCGCGTAGCGGTTCTCCTTTCGCCAGCGAAGCAGGCGCGGGCGGCGAGCACATCCGCATCACCCATGCCGGGTAAGTATTGCGCGACCATAGATTTAATTTGCGCGACTGCCTCAGTCGTGAGCGCGTCCTCAACCGACGTGGTCTCGAAGGTGCGCAGGTCGGCGGCGACCGCCGTGAACTTGAGCGCGCGCCGCTTCGCCTCCTTCGCTGCGCCGTTGTTGGTCGGCGTCACCGTCGCTAACGGGTCGCCGTACAGCACAAAGCTGATGAGCGTCTTTTGATCCTCGCCGTCGAGGAAGCCCTGCCGCGTGTTCATCTCAGCCGCCATGTGCAGCTTCGCCAGCCGCAGCGACTCGCCGACTGGCAGTCCGGCATTCACGTTCTGCCAGAAATATTTGCCGAGCAGGTCGGCCGCAATCAGCGGCTCCATCACCGAGCCGTACGCAATCTTTGTCGAGCCGACCATCGCCCGCGTGCCCGAGTCGAGGAAACGCAGGCACAACGCCTCATCCACTTGCTTGTTGAAGACGTTCGCGCCGTAGCATGCCTCGCTGAAGACGATGACGGGTGCGCGCCCATGGTTCTGCACGTCGGCAGGCCGCAGCGCCACCGGATATTCCGGCACGCTTAACGGGTCGTCGAAGTGGCGCTGGCCGTACCATTCTGGTCCATCCTCCACACCGTGCAGATTGAAATAGGAAAACTTCGCCGGGGCCAGCCCGCCAGCGGGGATTTGAGCCGCGTCCACCGGTGGGCACGTCGTCAGATCGCGCCGGTTGCCGATCACATCGAACACCACCGCCGAGGTTTGCCGCCAGATGTTGGCGCTGTAGCCGAAGCTCTCAGC
>JBQTJD010000244.1:0-2732 GCA_052387475.1 Anaerolineales bacterium
TAAAATTTGACCTGTGGTTTCATCATAACCGCGCTTGCTACTCACGTACCCGTAATCACCGTCACACGGTGGCTTTGTAATATTGCACGCTGAACCATTCCTGTTCGTCCGTCCAGCTTCGCCGCAAAGCTTCGCCGCAACTGCCAGCCGGCGTCGGACGCGATGCGCTCAAAGTCCGTGGGCGTGTATTTGTAGGCAATCGCCCGCGAGAGCCGCTCGCCTTTTGCGAAGCGGATCAGTCTTTCGCCCAACTGCACAAGCTGATCTTGCAGGGAAACAAGATAAACCTCGATACGCCCCTAGTCTTGATCGTAGCGCGCGAGGGGTCCAAATAGCTCAGGCTGGAAGTTCGCCCGCAGTTCCCGATATAGGTGAACTTCAGGTTCAGCTCTTTCGGGTTCTTTTCAAATCCGCTGAGGACTTCCTGATAGATGGAGCTGCGATCCGGCTTGCTATCGTAAACTCGAAAAGACGGCGCTATTTTCATCACCGCCCGAAAGGGGCTTTCGCCCGCGCCGCGTTTGACACCGTTCCTTTTGACAATCAAATTCTCGTGGAGAGAAGCGTGGTTCGCGTAGTTGTACATAATGTTCATCAATCTGAGATTGCAGCCAGACTTCTGGATGATTGGTTACGCTTGGGAAGTAGCTCACCTGGCTGGTTTTAAGCTCGACCCTGTTCCGATCAGGAGGGCTTGGCGCTGTCTGTTTCGGCGCTTTCCGGTTGGTTCTCATCCTCGGCCTTGTGCTTCAGCAACGGGCGCATCGTGTTGGCAATGCCCGTCCACAGACTGGCCTCAAAGATCATGGCCGCGCCCAGGATGCCCAGGTGGAGAAAGAAAACGCCCGCCCAGATTCCCAGTCCCGGTATGACGGCCAGGTTCCGCGCCGTCTTCAGATTGCTTTCCATTTCCTCGGCCAGTTGGAAGAGCATCGGCAGTTGTTCCAATGTCGTATCCATCAAGACGACCTGCGCCGTGTCCATGGCCACGGTCGTCGCGCCGTGCAACGAGACCGAAACGTTCGCTTTCTTGAGCGCGATGGAATCGTTGATGCCGTCGCCCACGAAACAGACCGCGCGTCCTTCCTGCTGCAATTGCTCCACCAGCGTGGCCTTGTTTTCGGGCAAGATGTTGGCGAAATAACGGCTGATACCGAGCGTCTGCGCCAGCACGCGGGTTGGCCCTTCTTGATCGCCGGAGATGATGCAGAAATCCAGCTTGCGGAGGCGCAGTTCGTCAATAACGGCTTGGGCTTCGGGACGAATGGTCGGCTTCAACTCAATGGCCCCGGCCAGATGACCATCCACCGCCACTATCACCAGGGAATCACCCTGCTCGTGGCAAGCCTTCTGCAAGGCTTCCACTGCCGGCGGCAGAGTAATGCGCTCCAACGTCATATAACGGTCGCTGCCCACGTGGATCAATCTGTTCTCGATCTCAGCCCGCAGGCCATAGCCCATCTCGAACCGCGCCCCATCAATCTCCGGCAAAGTGATTTTGCGTTCCTGCGCGCGGGCGAGAATGGCGCGCGCAATCGGGTGGCTCTGGCGCTGTTCCACCGCGGCGGCGTAGCGCAGAATTTCCAGTGAACTCACATCGGAGAAGCTATGGACATTGGCGACGTGGGGCTGATCCAGCGTCAGCGTGCCGGTCTTATCAAAGACGACCGTGTCAATTTCCGTCAGCAAATCCAGTGAGCGGCCATCTTTGATCAGAATCTTCCGGCGTGTCGCCACCGAGAGGTAATTACGCAGCGCCATCGGACCACAGAACATCAGATTCAGCCCGAACATCGTGCTCGTGATGGCGACCGCGCTGGAAAGGCCAATCACAGCCCAAGCCAGCCCTGCCGCCGTCATGGTGGGAATGACCGAAGCGTCCGCCATCCGGCGCGCCCGCGTCGTGAGCGCCATTTCGTAGCTGGCCGTCTTGTTGAGCATTTCGCCGATCTGCGCGGCCAGCGTCCCCTCGCCGGATTTTTCCACGCGCACCTGCACCCGGCCCGCCAGCACGACCGTGGATGCCAGCACGGCGTCGCCGAGGCCTTTCTCCGCCGGTTGCGCTTCTCCAGTGAGGCGATGCTGGTCAATGGAGGCGTAGCCGTCAATGATCACCCCGTCAATGGGGATCGTCTGACCGGCGTGCGCCACCAGCACATCGCCGACCTGCAACTGCTCGAACGGAATCTCTTTTTCGACTCCGTCGCATAGCACCCACACCTTTGCGGGCAGTTTGCCGAAGACATCGCTCAGTTGTTTGCGTGACTGGCGTTCGGTGATATATCCAAGTTTTTGCCCCGCGAACGTGAAGATAAAAATCACGCCTCCAATCGTATAGAAGCCGCCGAACCACAGCAGCAATTGATTGGTAGTCATCAACACCGGAACGGTCAGGCGACGTTCCTCTACCACTGACTGGTACGCCCACCGGACGATATGTCGAATGAGGTACATAGCCAGCGGCACACAAGCCACAAAGGAGACGACCCCGCCAACCGGAGCCGTCACCACAGCGGTGCCCGTGATGACGCCGGCCAGCACGAGATTACGGTTGATCCGGCGTTCCTCCGGGGTGAGGGTGAGTTCTTCTTCGCCCTGAGACTGTAATTGTTGCAACATGGCGTGTCGTTTGCCAAGAAACAAAGGATCAATCCTGGTTTTGATCGCTAGTTGATACCGTTCCTCCAAATCCGCGAACGAATGGCCCAGCCTTTTACTCTGTTGCCGGATCG
>JBQTJD010000245.1:0-5602 GCA_052387475.1 Anaerolineales bacterium
ACGGCAAGACCCACAATTCAGGCTTTTGCAATCGCAGATCGAAGGTGATGGTTTCGATTTTGTCGGAGCGCTCGGCTTCGAGGCTCATCACGATGAACTCGGCCAGCGCGCGCACGTCTTTCGGCAACAGAGTGACGGCAGTGAAGCGCGCCGGCTCGCCCGGTTGCAGGCCTGGCGGCTTGAGCAGCAACTCGCGGCCCAACTCAATCAATGTATCGAGCGGGCATGTAAACGCGGGCACAAAAAACTGCCGGGGTTGCGCCCAGACTTGCGTGGCCTTCTTCGACTCGTCCCCGCTGAACGTGTCGCGGTTGAGGCCCACCATGCCGCTCGCCACCCAGAACGGGCGGCCATGCACCTGCGGGTTGCAGCGCGCGTCGAAGTGCAGACTGAGCATCTCGAGGCCGGTGGGCGCGGTGTCGCTCAATTGCCAGCCGACGCCGCAGTTCGAACAGCGCCACGCCACCTCATCCGGGTAAGCGGGCAGGTTCGTGCGGCAGTTGGCGCAGAGGAGGGGTTGGAGGGTGATCATCAGTAAAGGGGATTAGGGGTGAGGGATTAAGGGTTACCTCAACAGTCGTTTCACTTCCTCTGGCACCGGCAACGCATCGGTGAAGGTGCGGCCAATCGCTTGATAGGGCTTGTGGCGTTGATACTCATACACTTCGCCGTAACGGAAGGCGCGATACGCGAAGAACATCATCCCGAAGCCCACGGCGGCCACGATCAGCGCGAAGACGAACGGGCTGTCTTCATCACTGTTACTGCCGGCGGACGCGCCCAAAATTCCGAGTGACACATCCACGCCGATGAACGCGCCCAGCGCCATGCCACCCACCAACACGCTCGCGCGGTACAGTGTATTGCCGGGCGCTTTGCCGTACAACACCTCGCCGGAGTAGCCATCCACCACCACTTGATACGCGCGCCCGCGATAAACATAGCGCAGCACCCACAGCGGATAATAGACGATGCCGAAGCGCTCGTTCACAAAGCGCGTAAACGTCTGTGAGACGCGGTCAATGCCGGCCTCATTGCGCACCCGTTCTTCGAACTCGCGCTCGGCGGCGGTCTGCGCCTCGCTCACCGAGTTCACTGGTTCAAACACCATGCCGCTTGAGCGCAGCGCCTCCGCATTAAATGGCTCAAGTTCGTTAGGCTTGTGCGCGAGCGGCACGCGGTGCACGCCGAATTCGCCGACATCGCAGGCCACGCCGTTCCAGGTCATATCCTCGGCAATCTTTTTCTCGCGCGGCTCCCAGCGTGAATTCTTGCCGCTGCCCACTTTTTCTTTGCCGAACACCCAGCCCAGCACCCGTGACCACGAGGCCCAAAACGGAATCCAAGCCAGAAAACTTTCGGTCAGTTGCGCCTGCCCTTTGGCGTTGAAGGCGATGGCCATGTTGCTACCGAGGAAGCCGGTGAGTTTACCCTGCGCCGCAGCTCGATCCACCTTGCACGGCAGTTGATAGCGCCGCACGCCACGCTCGCCCTGCACGATGGCGCGCAGATCACAATACGGGCATTGCACGATGGCCTGCCCCTCGGGGATGGTCACTGTGCCGCCGCAGCGCGGGCAGTTGAGGCCTTGAAGAGTGCGGATTTCAGATGACATTCTTAATCAAAGGATGAAGGTGGAAGACTGAAGGATGAAAGTGGTTCCGCCTTCATCCGTCAGCCTTCATACTTTAGCGGCGACCCATGCCGCAAAGCCAAATAGAATCGGCGCGGCGAGCACACCGAGGCCGGCGCAGATGGCGAGGCCGAAAAAGTAACCATCCCAGCCAACCTCACCCAGCAGCGCACCCGCAATGGGGATGAGGGCCAGCGCCAGAAACGTTAGCGCCGTCGCGCAGCCCGCCATCAAATACGGCGCTTCGGCTTTGGCCGGGAAGATGTTGGCCAGCGTGCGGCCTGTGGCTGCTTCGACCAACGCGGTGTACGTTTGATTGTTGAATGCGTATTTGAACGTGTACAGCGGGATGTGGACCAGCGCGCTTTCGGCGACCTGAACCTGCGGCACACCGCGCTCCTTCAACCAACCGAGGGCGGTATTGAGCGGCACGCCCGGCGGCTCGGCCTGTGAATCCAACCCGGAGTCGTACGGCCGCAAATCACCCGCTGGCAACCTCAGCGACCGCAACTCACTCACCGATGTTGCGGCGGCGATTTCCAGCATGATCTCTTCGTGCGGGCCGAAGCGCCGTTTGAAATACCACACCGGAAAGTAATTGAAAGTCTGGCCGGTCACTTGCGCCTTCTTGTCGAGGTCCTTCACCGTGTCGTTGCCGGCCATCCACTGCGCGAGCAGACTGCGCGCCTTCGCTTCATCCACAGTGGGGGCCACCGTGTAATGAAACACGACGCGGGATTTATCGACGAAGACGGTGCTGTGGCAATTGGCGCAGGTGACGAAGAATTGGCCTTCATCCGGGTGCAGTTCAGCGCCGCATTGCGTGCAACGCAGTTGTGTGGCGGGAAGTGGGGCGGCATCCATCGGCGTGATTATAGCGTGTGGGTGCGCTAGCTTCATGCATCGGCTGAGGTGGGCGGCGGATTGGTGGACGTACTGCGCGTCGTGCTGACGAGCAACAGGCCCAACGCGCTAGTCACTGCTGCCCACAGGAACATCGTCGAGCCGCCAGCCCGCTCATAGACCAGGCCGCCGGCCGCCGACCCCAATGCCGCACCCAGGCCGTTGAGCGCCGCGCTGAACATGGCTTGGGCCGTGGCACGGAGTCCCGCCGGAGTGCGTTCATCCACAAACGCCACGCCGCCGATCAAATACAAACCAAATGACGCGCCGTGCAAAATCTGAATCACAGTGGCCGCTACTGGATCGATCACTAACGCCAGCAGCAACCAGCGTATTCCATAGGTCGCCGCGCCCAACATCACACTTCCCCAGGCGCCCAGCCGAGCCAGGAATCGGCGCGAGAACAAGAGCACCGGAACTTCACTGATCGAAGTAAGGGCATTGGCCAAACCGATCAGCCCGGCGGTCGCGCCGAGCGTTTGCAGGTGCAACGAGAAGAAGGAAAAGAACGCTTGCACCGCCGCGCCAATGAGCAGACTGCCGCCGAGGAAGAATATCATTGAGCGCTGGCTCAATAGCGCGCGCAGACCCGCGCCATAGCCGGCGCGCAATTCGCGACGGTGCGCCGGCAGCGCGCCGCGAAGCGGCGAGCGAGAGTGGAACAGGTCGCAACTAATGTTGCGCGGTTCCGAAGCGCGTCGTTGGACTTCGTCCAACTTAGGCGCCGGAACTACTGTTCCGCCTTCTCCTTCCGGCGGATGCGCCGGCAGTCCCAGCGCAATCAGGCCCGCTACGCCCAGGCTAAGCGCGTAGCCCACAAAGACGCTCATCGGCCCAAAAGCGTCAATCGCCGCGCCCATGGCGAGCGTCAGAGTCACGAAGCCAAACGTTCCGCCAAGTCGAATGCCGCCATAGGCTTGAGTGTCGCCGTCCAGCAGCTCCAGCGTCGCGCTATCAATCAAGGCGCTGATGGGCGTTGCGAAGCAGGCCACTGCCATCATCAGCAACAACAGCCACTCAAACTGAGTCGTCCCCGCCATCAACAGCACAGCCGGGATGGGCGCGAACGAGGCCAGCGGCAACAGCACGCGATGGAGATGGAACTGATCGGCCAACGCCCCCAGCAGTGGCCCGGCCACGATGACGCCCAGCGGCAAAACGCTGATGAGCAGACCGATTTGTGTTCCGCTGAGGCCGATGCTGGCAAAGTGCAATCCGACGTAGGGGAGGAAGCAGCCAATCGCTCCAAAGTAGAAGAAATAATAAGCGCGCGCCAAATGGAGCGCGCGCTTGCGAGAGACGGTGGAGGCGTTGGTCACGCTAGCTGCGGCCCACGGTGTGGAGCAGGATGAAATTGGCCGGCACCAATTTGGTCGGTGGCAGGCCGGCGATCAAGATGACCTGCTGGCCCGGACGCACCGGTGAGTTGAGCAGCAGCGCGGCCTCGACGTGCGCCAGCATCGTCTCCAAGCTGTCCGCGTGCGGCACGAGATAAGGGATGACGCCCCACATCAGGCTCATCCGCAGATGCGTCTTCGGGTCGGGCGTGAAGGCAAGGATGGGGACGTTGGGCCGTGTCTTTGACAGCACACGGGCGTTGCGGCCGGTGAGCGTGAATACCGCAATCGCCTGTACCTCGCGGTCGTGGGCCAACTCGCTTGCGGCGCGGGCCAGCGCGATGGAGTCATCGGAGGTGACTTCGTTTGGCACCTCCCAGCGTGAGTATTTGCTTGAGTGCGCCTCGGCCTCCTCGGCGATGGAGGCCATCATTTTCACCGCTTCAATCGGGTATTGGCCGGAGGCCGTCTCACCGGAGAGCATCACTGCATCGGTGCCGTCGAAGATGGCGTTGGCCACATCGGAGACCTCGGCGCGCGTGGGGACGGGATTGTGGATCATGCTGTCAAGCATCTGTGTGGCGGTGATGACGATTTTGCGTTTGCGGTTGGCCGACTCGATGATGCGCTTCTGCGCAATCGGCACTTGCTGTGGCGAGAGTTCCACGCCCAGATCGCCGCGCGCTACCATCACGCCGTCGGCCATGTCCACAATGGATTCGAGATTATCGAGCGCCGACGGTTTTTCGAGTTTGGCGATGATGGGCGTCTTGGCCGCTTTCGGGTCAATCTCCACCAGCGCGCGTTTGATCAGGGCCACATCCTCGGCGCGGCGCACAAAGCTCAGGGCCACGTAATCCACTTGTTGCTGAATGCCAAAAGCCAAATCTTCACGGTCTTTCTCCGTCATCGAGGGCGTGTTGACCAGGACACCGGGTAAATTGATGCCCTTGTGCTCTTTGAGTGGGCCGCCGTGGATGACGCGCGTGTGCACGTCGGTGCCATCGGCCACGCGCTCCACGCGCAACTCTAACAAGCCATCGTCCAGCAGAATCCGGTCGCCGGCCTTCACGTCGCCGGGCAAGCCTTCATAGGTGGTATGCACTTCGCGTACATCGCCCGGCACCTCGCGCGTGGTGATGACAAGTTCGGCGCCGTCCTTTAGTTCAACGGGCTTGTGATCTTTCAGCCAGCCGGTGCGGATTTTGGGGCCTTGCAAATCTTGCAGAATGGCAATAGGCCGGTTGAGGCGGTTAGCGACGCGGCGAATGCGCGCGAGATTGGCCGCGTGGTCTGCGTGCGTGCCGTGCGAGAAGTTCATGCGGGCCACGTTCATGCCGGCCTCGATGAGTTGCGCGATTTTCTCCTCGGTGTTGCAAGCCGGGCCGATGGTACAGACGATTTTGGTATAACGCATAGGAGTGTAATAAGTGAAAACAGCGAGTGAGTCGCGGAGGCAGGCGATTTTGCCCGAAAGATTATAACACCCGCCTTCCGGTGAAGTGGCGCGACGTACAACAAATTTTGTTGAACTGTTTTCTGTGCAAACTGCGGGCCGCAGCTTGCGGACGCAGCTGACTCAGGTGGAACCATGCTCCAACAGTCTGGCTGCGATCTCCTCGAGTGTGGCAGCCTCGCCGTGGCGGCGGGCGGCGGCTAGCGCTTCCGGCGGCAGTTGGTTTTCCAACCCGGCGAGCAGGCGCGTGGCGCGATCTTTCGTTTCATGCTC